>NZ_DBHKZA010000044.1:0-51265 GCF_057314935.1 Achromobacter sp. | reverse complement strand
CCTGCCGTGCCGCGGTCATGACGGCCACGGTATCATCAAGGCTCTGCTCGTTGATCCTATTAGCCTGAGTCTACCGATGCCTGCTGCCCAATTGCGTTTTGGCTTGGCCGCCAATCGACTGCACCACGAAAGCCCCGATGCCGCCTTGTTCACCTGGCTGCGCGCGTGCTCATCCACGATCCGCGAACTGGGCGTGCAACTGCACACCGTCGGCCGCACGCATGATGCGATCGTGCGCGAAGGCATGCTGCAGGGCTACAGCGGCTTGATCCGCTACCCGTATGGACGCGAGGGCGGCTTGATGAAGCTGGTGGCCCGCGTGACCGAGGGCCGTGACGGGCAGGCGCCGTTCGATGGCGCGATCTATCTGATCGACCCGGTGGACCCGTCTTCGATCTTCCCCGAGGCGCTGGCGTTGAAGCGCCAGTGCATCACGCACGGCCGGCCGTTCATTTCGACGCTGGCCGGCGCGATCGAATGGATGGAAGTCGAACGCGTGCACGCCGGCCTGGCGCCCGACGTGTCGGCTTCGCGCCTGTTCAACTTCACGGGCCAGACCTTGGCGATGATCGCCCACGATGCGTTGAAGGACGAGATGGTGGCATTCGCCAGCGAACATTTCGACGTGCTGTCGCAGTTTGCGCGGCGGGTGGCGACGGGCACGACCGGCGGCCGCTTGAACGAACTGGCATGGTCGCGCGGCTGGCCCAAAGACACGCCGTGGGTGCACCGCTACCTGAGCGGGCCGCTGGGCGGCGACGCGCAGATCGCGGAACTGGTGCTGGAGCATCAATGCCAGCGCGTGATCTTTTTCGAAGATCCGCACGTGGCGCGCCAGCACGAGGCGGACATCCAGCTGCTGGAACGCGCCGTGCGCGTGGTGACGGAATCGGCTACCTGCGCGACGTCGCCGACCGTGGCGCGGCGTTGGGCGCAGGCGGTGGAAAAGCGCGCCGGCCTCATCTGACCGCGGTCATGCCGGCGGCCGGCCGTCGATGATGATCCGGCTGACCTGATCGGCTACGGCCGAGGCCGCCATCGACAGCGGCAAGACGTCCGAGCGGCAAAGAAAGACCGGGCGGGTCATGCGGGGCTGCTTGATGCGGTGGAGCACCACGTCCCCGCGCATGGCCTCGGCCCGCACGGCCTCATACGACAGGATCGTGTGCGCCAGGCCCGCCTGAACCAGTTCTATCAATTGCGGGATCGCGTTGGCTTCGGCGATGACGCGGAAGGCCGCGTGCTCCTGTTGCTGATATTGGTCCAGCAGCCTGCGCAGGCTGTGCGGGTTGCCGGGCAGCACGAGCGGCAGCCCGGCAAGCGCCTGCAGGCCCATCGCGGGCAGCGCGTCGAGTTCGACGGCACGCGGCTTCGCCCGGTTCCGCGGCGGAGGCGGAGACACCACCACCAGTTCCTCATCGATCAGATGCTGAAAGCGCAGGTCGACGGCGGCTTCGTCGCTGAACGTCAGGCCCAGGTCGGCATGCCCCGAACTGACGAAGCCGGGAATGTAGCCGGTGCTGGACTCGATGATCTTGAGATACACGCCAGGCCAGTGCGCAAGGCTGAAGCGCAGCAATGGCACGGCCACCAGCTTCGCCATGGACATCGACATCGCCAGCGATACCGTGCCGCGCGGGGCGGTCAAGTCTTCGCGCACATCGGCGCGGGCCGCATCGATACGGCCCAGGATCTCGCGTGCGTGCGCAACGAGGCGCGTGCCGGCGGTGGTGGGCGCGACGCCGCGCGCACTGCGGTGCAGCAGCACCACGCCCAGGTCTTCCTCCAGGTTGCGGATCAACAGGCTCAGCGCGGGCTGGGCGACATGGAGCGCGGCCGCGGCGCGGCTGATCGAGCCTGCGGAAACCACGGCGACAAAGCACTGCATAGCGCGAATCGACATCGACATGAAGGCACTCGACGAGGGTAGATATCAAGATTTTATTATGGGCCGCATATAAAAACGGTATTTCTCATATATCTGCCCGCTTCGCATAATGCAGCGCCACCATCGAAAAACACACGGAGACATCATGGCGCTCATGAAAGCACTGGCTGCCGCGCTTGCGGCAACCGTTCTGGCCTCGCCGGCCGTTGCGGATTCCTGGCCCTCGAAACCCATTACGCTGCTGGTGCCGTTCTCGGCCGGCGGCCCGACCGATTTCATCGCCCGACTGGTGGCGGAGCCGCTCTCGCGGGAACTGGGGCAGCAGGTCATCGTGCAGAACAAGCCCGGGGCAAGCGGCAACGTCGGCTATCAAAGCGTGCTGAATGGGCCGGCAGACGGCTACACGCTGATGCACAACACGGTGGGGATGCAGGCGATCAATCCGTTGATGTATCCCAGCGCGAAGATGCATCCGCTGCAGGACTACGTGCCGGTCGGCATCACCGGCGCCATGCCGAACCTGTTGGTCGTCAACCCCGAACGGACGCCGGTGAAAACGCTGGACGAACTGGTCGAGCGCGGCCGGGCGACGTCCAACGGGCTGAGCTACGCCACCTTCGGGCCGGGAAGTTCGCCGCATGTGTACGGCGCGCTGCTGCAGAAGGCCGCCAAGTTCCAGGCGGTGGGCGTCGCCTACAAGGGCAGCGCGAACGCCGTGACGGACGTCATCGGCGGGCAGATCGATTTCCTGTTCGACAGCATGTCGACCAGCATCGGGCAGGTCCAGGCCGGCAGGCTCAAGGCGCTGGCGATCACCTCGGCAGCGCGTTCGCCGATGTTGCCTGACGTGCCGACCCTCAAGGAAGCCGGCTATGGCAGCCTGGACCTGAAGTTCTGGTTTTCGCTGCAGGTGCCGGCCGGTACGCCGCCTGAGGTGGTGACGAAGTTGCGCGTCGCCGTGGCGAACGTCGTGGCGAGCGACGCCTACCGCAAGGCCATGCAAGAGCGGGGCGCGGAAGCCTTGCCGGTGGCGCCGGTTGACCTGGACGCCTTTTTCAAGCGCGAAACGGCCCAATGGACCGACGCCGCCAACGCCGTGGGGCTGAAGGCCGAATGATGAACCTGCCGACTTCTGCACGCATGGCGCCGCTCAAGGACATCACCGTCCTGGATTTGAGCAAGGTGTTGGCTGGACCGCTTTGCGGCCAGTATCTGGGCGAGCTGGGCGCCCGGGTGATCAAGGTCGAGCCCGTCGGCACGGGTGACGACACGCGCGCCTGGCTGCCGCAGGACGCCGGGCAATCGGCGACCTTTCTGGCGGTGAACCACAACAAGCGCAGCCTGGCCGTGGACTTGAAGACGGAAGCGGGCAGGGCGGTGGTGCACCGGTTGGCCGAGCAGGCGGACGTGGTGCTGCAGGGGTTCGGCGGCAAGACCGCGGCGCGCCTGGGCGTGGACTACGACACGCTCAGCCGCCTGAATCCGAAGCTGATCTATTGCGAGATCTCGGGATATGGCCGTGAAGGTCCGATGGGCGAGGAGCCGGGGTATGACGTGATGCTGCAAGCGTTCAGCGGCATGATCAGCACCATGGGCGAACCGGGCGGCAGCTACGCGCGCGCCAGCTTCTCGCCGGTTGACCTGGGCACGGGTTCTTTCGCGCTGAGCGGAATCCTGGCGGCACTGCTGGCCCGCAGCCAGACTGGCGTGGGCCAGTACCTGGACGTGTCGCTGCTGGATACGTCCCTGGGACTGATGTCGTACATGGCGCAGAACTACTGGCGTACCGGGAAGATTCCGCAACGGATGGGTACGGGGCACCCGGCGATGTGCCCGTATCAGGCGTTCCGCGCGGCGGATGGCGATCTGATGCTGGGCGTCGGCAATGATGCGCAATGGCAGCGCTTTTGTGCTGTGGCGGGTTTGCTGGATGTCGTTGACGCGCCGGAATTCGCAAGCAATGCGGCGCGGGTGCGGAACTTCGACGCGACCGTGGCGCTGGTGCAGGCGCGTATCCAGACGCGCACCGTGGCGCAATGGCTGGCGGCATTGAAGCCCGCCGGAATCGCGTGCTCGGCCATTCATACCCTGGATCAGGCGCTGGCGCACCGTCAAGTCGCGGCGCGCGAACTGATCGTGACGACCCGGCACCCTGTGCTGGGAGAGGTGCGCAACATTGGCTTGCCCGTGCGCTTTAACGGGCAGCCCAGGCAAGCCGCGCGGCCGGCGCCGCTGCTTGGCGAACACAGCCGGGAGATCCTGGCGGACCTGGGCTATACGTCTGGAGAGATCGAGGCGATGCTCGCCGCAGGCAGCGTGCAGGCGGCGACGCCGTTTACGGAATCGGGAGAACCGGCATGACCTATCTGCGTTACGAGGTCCGCGACCGGGTCGCGGAGATCCATCTATGCCACGCGCCGGTCAATGCGCTGGATGTGGACATGCTGGACGCGCTGATCGCCGCGCTCGAACGCGCCAACGCCGACGCCCATGTGCGGGCCGTGCTGCTGGCCAGCGAGCTGCCCGGCAGGTTCTGCGCGGGGCTCGACATGAAGAAGCTGCTGGCGAGTTCGCCCGTGCAGGTCCACGCGCTCTTGACCCGGTTGTACATCAAGCTCTACGACGCGCAGTTCAACATGACCAAGCCGTCGATCTCGGTGGTGTCGGGCGCGGTGCGCGGTGGCGGCATGACGGTGGCGATATCCAGCGACATGATCGTTGCGGCGGACACCGCCACCTTCGGCTACCCCGAGATCGATGTGGGGGTGCTGCCGGCGATCCACTATGCGCATCTGCCCGCCATCGTGGGCAAGCACCGGGCGTTCGACCTGCTGTTCACGGGCAGGACGTTCAGCGCGCAGGAGGCGCACGCATCGGGCCTGGTGACGCACGTGGAGCCGGAAGCGCAACTGCTGGACGCGGCGCGCACGCTGGCGCAATCCCTGGCGCGCAAACCGCCGCAGGTGCTGGCGATGGGGCGGCGCGCTTTCGTATTTGCCAACGACAACGACTACCGCCGCAAGCTGGCGACGGCGGTCGAGGTGTTCTGCAATGCGGCGGCGACGCCCGACGCCGCAGAAGGTCTGGCCGCATTCGTGGAAAAGCGCAAGCCGGTCTGGCGCGACCCGCAGGCGTGATCCGTCATTCGCCCTTGAAATCGGGCGTGCGTTTTTCGAGGAACGCCTGCACGCCTTCGGCGAAATCGGCGCGGGATGCTGAATCCAGAAAGCGCGCCGTCTCTTCCGCCAGTTGCGTCTCCAGCGACGCATGCTCGGCCGAACGCAGCAGGTCCTTCGCGCCCGCGATGCCATGTGGCGCGTGGCGGGCAAGCTCGTCGGCGTAGCCCTTCGCCGCCGTGTCCAGTTCGCCGGCGGGCGCGACGCGGGTGAGGATGCCCCAGGTCAGCGCATCGCTGGCGGTGAAGGCGTCGTGGCGCAGCAGCAGGTCCAGCGCGCGCCGGGAACCGAGTACGCGCGTCAGGCCGTGCGTCATGCCCGCGTCGGGAGTGGCCCCCAGCTTCAGGTAGGCGGTCATGTAACGGGTGCCCGCGTCGGCGATGGCGAGGTCGCAGGCCAGCACCAGCGATAGCCCGGCGCCGGCCGCCACGCCATGCGTCTGCGCCAGCCAGACCTTGTCCATGCGCCCGATGCGGGAGATGAAATCATTGAGCGGCGTGAAGAGGTCTTGCAGCGTGCTGCGTACCTGGGCAGGGTCGCCCGTGAACATGCTGATGTCGCCGCCGGCGCAAAACGCCTTGCCGGCGGCGCGCAGGCGCACCACACGGATCGCTTTGCGCGTCTCGAGCCATTGGGCGGCCTGTTGCAGGTCGCGTGCCATCGCGACGTCGATGGCGTTCAGGGCATCGGGACGGTTCAGCGTGAGGGTCGCGACGGTGCCCTCGACTTCAAGCAGCACCGTCTTGAACGTGGGAAGTCCTTGGGTCATGGCGTGTCTCCGTTATCGGGTAAGTACCAGCTGTCGATCCAAAAACCGCGATGCTATGGTCTGAACCGAGCGCTTGCTTGGTTTTTTTGGGCACGCTTAGCGTAACGCATCACAGCACGGCGCAGAAGCACTGTGTGGAGTATTACCGCATTGAACGATTTTCCGGCGCTGGTCTGGCGTAGGTAAAGACAGGTTCGTTGCATCTCCTGGCTCGCGGGTCGCCTGATTCATCGCCATAAAAAATGTCCGCCCAAGGCGGCAAGAACTTCGCGACCAAAAAGCGAGGAGACAAATGGTGGATCAGTCCGAGCAGCCTCCCTTGCTGGAGGTGGATGGGGTTACCTTGGCGTTCGGCGGCGTCAAGGCATTGACCGGCGTGGGCTTTCGCGTGGCGCCGGGCTCCATCACCACAGTCATCGGCCCGAACGGCGCGGGCAAGACCTCGCTGTTCAATACCATTTCCGGGTTCTACAAACCGGCGGCCGGACAGGTCCGCTTCGAAGGCCGCGACATCACGCGCGTGGCTGCGCCCGAGCGCGCCAAGCTGGGGCTGGCGCGCAGCTTCCAGAACATCGCGCTGTTCCGCGGCATGACGGTGCTGGACAACATCAAGCTGGGCCGCCATGCGCACCTGCGCACCAACGTGCTGGACGCCTTGTTCTACCTGGGCCGGGCGCGCCGCGAAGAGATGGCGCTGCGGGCCGACATTGAAGAACGCATCATCGACTTCCTGGAGATCGACCACATCCGACACGCGCCGGTGTCGGCCTTGTCCTATGGCCTGCAAAAGCGTGTGGAGCTGGCGCGTGCGCTGGCGATGAACCCCAAGGTGCTGATGCTGGACGAACCCGTGGCGGGCATGAACCGCGAAGAGACGGATGACATGGCGCGCTTCATCCTGGATGCGCGGTCCGAGTGGGGCGTGACCGTGCTGATGGTGGAGCACGACATGGGCATGGTCATGGATCTGTCGGACCACGTGGTGGTGCTGAACTTCGGGCAGGTGATCGCGGACGGCACGCCCGGCGAGGTGCAGGCCAATCCCGAAGTCATCAAAGCCTATCTGGGGGCGGGCGATGTGGGCGACCTGCGCCGCCGCTTGCGGGAGGCGGCCTGATGGACATGCTGTTCTTCCTGGAAGTGTCGCTGGCGGGCCTGGGCAGCGGTGGGTTGTATGCGTTGGCTGCGTTGGCCTTCGTGATCGTCTACAAGGCGACGCGGGTCGTGAACATCGCCATCGGCGAATTCCTGATGCTGGGCGCCTACGTGTTCTATGCGTTCGCGACGGGCATGGAGTGGCCGATCTGGCTGGCGATCGTAGGCGCCGTGGTGGTGTCGGGCGCCTTGGGCGCGCTGGTCGAACGGCTGACGATTCGGCCCATGCTGGGCGAGGCCCCGATATCGGTGTTCATGGTGACGGTGGGGCTGGCGTCGATCCTGGTCGGCGCGGTGGAACTGATCTGGACCGCCGACCAGCGGCGCTTGCCGGAATTCATGCCGCGCGCGCCGGTGATGGTGGGCGAGGCGTTCGTGGCGCCCAAGGTGTTCTACGGATTCTGGGTGGCCGTGGTGCTGGCGTTGTTGGTGCTGGTGGTGTTTCGCTACTGGCGTGGCGGCGTGGCCTTGCGCGCCACGGCGTCGGATCAGGGCGCCGCCTACGCGATGGGCATCAACGTGCCGCGCGTGTTCTCGCTGGCCTGGGTCGCGGCGGGCGCGCTGGCGGCGGTGTCGGGCGTGATCGTGGGCGCCATTGGCGGCATTTCCTCGTCGATGGGCGTCTTCGGCCTGTCGGTACTGGTGGTGGTGATCGTGGGCGGATTGGACAGCGTGGCCGGCGCCCTGGTCGGTGGCGTGTTCATCGGTCTGCTGGAGGCCTGGGCGGGCGCCTACCTGGGGGGCGAGTACAAGCTGCTGGCCACTTTCATCGTGCTGGTCGTGGTGCTGATGGTCAGGCCGTACGGCCTGTTCGGCACCCGTGAAATCGAGAGGCTTTGACCGATGCGCATCGCGACTGCGAAGCAGACCTACCTGGCCGACGAGTCCCTGTTCGACACGCGCACCCAGCATGTGTGGCTGGCATTGCTGGCGGCTTCGTTGGCCCTGTTCCCGTTCGTGGCCGACGCCTACTGGCTGTATCTGGCCTGCCTGGTGGCCATCAATATCGCCAGCGCGACGGGCCTGAACATCCTGACGGGCTATACCGGGCTGGTCAGCCTGGGACAAGCCGCCTTCATGGGGCTGGGCGCGTATACGGTGGCCGTCATGGAGCTGCGGCTGGGCACGCCGGTGCTGGTCAACCTGCTGGGCGGCGGCGTGGTGGCGATGCTGGGCGGCTTGCTGGTGGGCATTCCTTCATTGCGGGTGAAGGGGCTGTACCTGGCGATCGCCACGATCGCGGCGTCGTTCATCGCCCACTTCATTTTCGCGAACTGGCAGTTCACGGGCGGAACCAGCGGCCTGCAGGTGCCGCCCGCGCGCCTGCTGGGCGTGGACCTGGACACCTCGTTCAAGATCTACTGGCTGATCGTGCCCGTGACCGTGCTGATGGTGCTGGGCGCGGCCAACCTGTTCCGCACGCGCATCGGCCGCGCCTTCATCGCCATCCGCGACCGCGACATCTCGGCCGAAGTGCTGGGCATCCGGCTGTTGCGCTACAAGCTGCTGTCCTTCGGTCTGTCGTCGTTCTACGCGGGTGTGGCGGGCGGCCTGTGGGCCTACTTCTTCCGGGTCGTGACCCCCGAGAGCTTCCCGCTGATCATGTCGATCTTCTTCCTGGCCGCCATCATCGTGGGCGGCATGGGGTCGATCCTGGGTTCCATCCTGGGCGCCGTCTTCATGACGATGGTGCCCGAACTGCTCAAGCTGATCGTGGGCTGGCTGCCGGTGGGCGGCGACGCGCTGCGGCTGGTGTCGCCCGTGCGCACGATCGTCTTCGGCCTGCTGATCGTGGGCTTTCTGATCTTCGAGCCCCACGGGCTCGCGGAAATCTGGCGGCGCGTGCGCCGCTTCTTCCACCTGTGGCCATTCCGGACCTGAGCGCCGTCTGGCCGTTTGCAAGACCCATAAGACCCAAGGAGACACACCATGAAGCGCATCCGGATAGGCAGCGGTTTATCGAGGTTGTTGGCCCCGTTGGGCCTGGCGGCGGCATTGGCGGCGCCCGTCGCGCAGGCGGCCGATGACCTGGTGCTGGGCGGATCGATCCCGTTGAGCGGCGTCTTCGCCTTCGCCGGGCAGGGCATCCATGCGGGCATCACCGACTACGTGAAGATCGTCAACGACCAGGGCGGCGTCAAGGGGCGCAAGTTGCGCTATGTGCCGGAAGACACGGCGTACAAGGTGGATGCGTCGGTGGCGGCCTTCAAGAAGATCACCAGCCAGAACAAGGTGAATTTCTACTACGGCGATTCCACGGGTTTCTCCAAGACCATCAACGCCGAGCTGAATCGCACGGGCGACATCCTGATGACGGGCGCGTCGTTTGCCACCGAGCTGAACGATCCGGCCAAGTATCCCGCGCAGTTCATGCTGGGGCCCGACTACACCGAGATGTTCGGCATCCTGTTGCGCTACATCGCCAAGGAGCAGCCGGGCGCGAAAGTGGCGTTCGTGTATTCCGATACGGAGTTCGGCCGCGATCCGATCGCCAGTTCCCGGGCCGTGGCGGAAAAGCTGGGGCTGAAGGTGGCCACCGAGATCATGACGCCGCCGGGCAGCGTGGACGTGTCCACCGAGGTGATCAAGCTGCGCCGCGCCGATCCCGATTTCACGATCTTCCACGGCTACGTGCTGGCGCCCATTCCGGAATTCGTGGGCCAGGGCAAGCGCATGGGCCTGAAGACCCGCTACATGGGCACGTTCTGGACCATGGACAACTCGACCGTGATGCAGATGGGCGAGGACGCCGAGGGCTTCATGGGCGTGATGCCGTATCGCTATTACTACGATACGGAAGGCGATGCGCCCATGCTCAAGAAGATCCGCGAAATGCGCCCGCAGTACCAGAGCACCGGCTACATGCAGGGATTCTTGGCGGCGATGCTGTTCACGGAGGTGGCCAAGCGCACGTTGGACGCCGGCAAGGAACTGACCAGCGCCAACATGAAGGCCGCGCTGGACGGCATCAAGGATTTCGATACGGGCGGCCTGATCGGCGTGCCGATCTCGATCAAGGGCAATTCCATTCCGGTGGGCCGGATCTATCGCGCCGACGTGAAGCAGAAGCAGATGGTGCCCGCCTCCGATTGGATCGTGTTGAAGTGAGGCGGCCGTGAATCCGGGACTTGACGCGCAAGCCGTGACGACGGCGCCGCCTGAGGCGGTGCTGGACATCAACAATATCGAAGTCGTCTACAACAAGGCGGTGCAGGTGTTGCGTGGCCTGTCCCTGTCGGTGCCCGCCGGCAGCATCGTGGCGCTGTTGGGCAGCAACGGGGCCGGCAAGTCCACGACGCTCAAGGCCGTGTCGGGGCTGCTGGACCTGGAGGACGGCGCGCTGGTGCGCGGGCATATCGTGTTCAACGGCGGCGATACGGCGGGCGCCAAGCCGCAGAACCTGGTGCGGTCGGGGCTGGCCCACGTGATGGAAGGCCGCCGGGTGTTCGAGGACCTGACCGTGGAAGAAAACCTGGTGGCGGCGACGTATGCGTTGACCGGGCGGCCGGGCGCCAAGGTCGATTTCGATCTGGTCTACGGCTATTTTCCGCGCCTGTTCGAACGGCGTCGCGGCCTGGCCGGCTATCTGTCGGGCGGTGAACAGCAGATGCTGGCCATCGGCCGCGCGCTGATCGCACAGCCCCGGCTGATGCTGCTGGACGAGCCGTCTCTGGGCTTGTCGCCGATGCTGGTGGAGAGCATCTTTTCCATCATCGCCCGCATCAACGCCGAGCAGGGCGTATCGATGCTGCTGGTGGAGCAGAACGCATCCGTGGCGCTGGCCGTGGCGCATTACGGCTACATCATGGAGACGGGCAAGGTGGTGATCGACGGCACCGCCGACAAGCTGGCGGCGGATCCGGATGTGCGCGAGTTCTACCTGGGCGTGGGCGGCACGGGCGAGACCCGCGGGTTTCGCGACATCAAGCACTACAAGCGCCGCAAGCGCTGGCTGTCATGAAGGACAAGACCATGATCGCCTCTCTCGATACGGCCGCCTGGCCCGAGCTGACCTTGCCGCAGATGCTGCGCGAGCAGGCACGGCGCCAGCCATCGGCCATCGCCATCCGGCAAAAGGATTTCGGCATCTGGAAGCCGCTGACGTGGGCGGACTATTGGCGGCGCGCCTGCCGCGTGGGGCTGGGCTTGCGGGCCCTGGGCTTGAGCCGCGGCGGGCGGGTGGCCATCGTGTCCGAGAACCGGGTGGAGTGGCTGCTGACGCAGCTGGGTGCGGGCGCCGTCGGCGGCGTGGCGGTGGGCGTGTATCCGACCAGTCCGGCCGAAGAGATGGGCTATGTGCTGGAGCATGCGGACGTGGAACTGGTGGTGTGCGAAGACCAGGAGCAGACCGACAAGGTGCTGCAAGTGGCCAGCCGCCTTCCTTTGCTGCGACGCATCGTCATGATGGAGACCAAGGGCTTGCGCTCGTACGCGCCGGGCGAGCGGGCGCGCATCACGACGTTCGCCGACGTCGAAGCGGACGGCGCCGGGCGGGAGGCCGCAGAGCTGGCGGGGTTGAACTCGGTGCTGGACGCGCAGTCGCTGGACGATACCGGCCTGATGATCTATACGTCGGGTTCCACCGGCAAGCCCAAGGGGGCGATGCTGAGCTATCGCAACATGCGCGGCGTGGCGCCGGGCATCGCGGACCGGCTGTCGATGGACGCGCGCAGCGTGCATCTGTCGTATCTGCCGCTGTGCCATGTGGCCGAGCAGATGCTGTCGACCTTCGTGCCGCTATACCTGGGTTCGCAGGTGAACTTCGGCGAATCGATCCGCACGGTGCAGGAAGACCTGCGCGAGGTGGCGCCGACCATTTTCCTGGGCGTGCCCCGCATCTGGGAAAAGCTGCACGCGTCGATATCGATCAAGATGCAGGAGGCCGGACGCTTGCAGCGGTGGCTGTACCAGCGGGCGCTGGCGGCGTGCGCGCCGTTCCTGGAGAAGTCGCCCGCGCAGTACACCGCGCGCGAACGCTTGACGCATGCGCTTTGGTATTGGCTGGTGTTGCGCGCCTTGCAGAACTTCATCGGCCTGCGGCGCGTGCGGGTGGCGATGACGGGCGCGGCGCCGATTCCGCCTGACGTGGTGCGCTACTTCCGCAATCTTGGCGTGCCGCTGCTGGAGGTCTATGGGCTGACGGAGTCGGCCGGCATGATCTTCGGCCAGCATCCCGACCGCGTGAAAGTCGGCACGGTGGGCGAACCGATCCTGGGCGCGGACTGGAAGATGGGGGATGCCGGCGAACTGCTGGTGCGCGGCGACATGGTGTTCCAGGGTTATTACAAGCACGCCGAGGCGACCGCCGACACGGTCCGCGACGGTTGGCTGCATACGGGCGACGTGGTGGCTGAGCTGGACGGCAGCGTCCGGATCGTCGACCGCTTGAAGGACATCATGATCACGGCTGGCGGCAAGAACCTGACGCCGTCCGAGATCGAGAACGCGGTCAAGGGCAGCCCCTATGTGAAGGAGTGCATCGTGATCGCCGATGGCCGCAAGTACGTGTCGGCGCTGATCCAGCTGGAGTTCGACACGGTGGGCAAGTGGGCGGAATCGCGCCGCATCGCGTTTACGCATTTCCGGTCGCTGGCCGAATGCGCGCAGGTGCGGGAGCTGGTCCAGCAGGAGGTGTCGCGCGCCAATGCGGGCCTGGCGCCCGTGGCGCAGATCAAGCGCTTCCATCTGCTGACCAAGGAACTGGACCACGACGACGGCGAGGTGACGGCGACGATGAAGGTCAGGCGCGCCAGCATCTACCGCACCTACGCGAACGAAATCGAAACGCTCTACGTTGAGGAGACGCTGGCATGAACGAAGCCGTGATCGTGGAAGCGGTGCGCACGCCCTTTGGCCGCCGCGGCGGGTGGTGGGCCGATACGCGGCCGGATACGTTGCTGGCCCAGACGGTGGCGGGGCTGCTTGCGCGCGCCGGACTGCCGGCCGCCAAGGTCGAGGACCTGATCGCGGGCTGCGTCAGCCAGGCGGGCGAGCAGGGCGCCAACATCGGGCGCCTGGCCGCCATGTTGGCGGGCCTGCCGGAAAGCGTGCCCGGCGTGGCGCTGAACCGCATGTGCGGGTCCAGCCAGCAGGCGGTGCATTTCGGTGCGCAGGCCATTGCCGCCGGCGACATGCGGTATGTGGTGGCCGGGGGGGTCGAAAGCATGAGCCGGGTGCCCATGTTCCTGGACGTGACGTTGGGGCAGGGCGAGTTCCGCGGCTTTGAGTCGCTGAATCCCGCGTTGCTGGAACGCTATCCGTTGATCCATCAGATCGAAAGCGCGGAGCGCATTGCCGACCATTGGCAGCTGTCGCAGGCGGCGATGGACGAATGGGCGCGGGAAAGCCACGCGCGCGCCTGGGCGGCCGCGAAAGCGGGGCTGCATGCGGAATTGCTGTCGGGTCCGCAAGGGACCGGGCAACGGGATGAAGGGATACGCGAGACAACCGACCCGGCCCGCATGGCGGCCATGGCGCCTGCGATGCGTGCCCCGGGACAAGGCGGCGTGACTGCCGCCAATGCCAGTCAGCTGGCGGACGGCGCGGCGGCGGTCCTGCTGGCCGACCGCGACACCGCGCTGGCCGACGGGCTGCGGCCGCGTGCGCGTTTCCTGGCGCGGGTAGTGGTGGGATCGGATCCCGTGATGCAGCTGACGGGCGTGATTCCGGCCACCCGGCTCGCGCTGGCCCGCGCGGGCCTGACGCTCGAGGACATCGACTGGATCGAGATCAACGAGGCCTTCGCCAGCGTGGTGCTGGCCTGGCAACGTGAGCTGGACGCCAAGCTCTCGCGTGTGAATCCGTGGGGCGGCGCGATCGCGCATGGGCACCCGCTGGGCGCGACCGGCGCAGGGCTGATGGCCAAGATGCTGGCCGGGCTGGAGGCGACGGAAGGCGAGTTCGGGCTGCAACTCATGTGCATCGGCCATGGCATGGCGACGGCGACCCTCATCCAGAGGCTGTGAGCGCACATGGAAAAGACCGAAGTCACCGCGCCGCGGGAAGAAGGCGCAGATTCCGACCGCCGCCGCGAACTGGTGCTGGCAGCGGGCCGGCTGTTCTGCAAGCACGGCTACGAGCGCACGACGGTGCGCGAACTGGCGCGCGCCGTCGGCCTGCAGTCCGGCAGCCTGTTCCACCATTTCCGCAGCAAGGAAGAGATTCTGGTGGCGGTCATGAACAACGGTATCCAGGAGGTGATCGACGATGGCGAACGGGCGCTCGCGTGGTACGACGGGCCGGCCGACCGCCTGGCGGCGCTGTTCCGGGTCCATATGTGGAGCATGCTGCACGGCGCCGGCGGCGATGCGATGAATGCGCTGGTGTATGAATGGCGCAGCCTCTCGGCGCCCAGTCAGTCTGCCGTGAAGGCGCTGAGCGACCGCTACGAGGCCATGTGGCAATCCGTGGTGTCGGGCGCCGTGGACGCCGGGCTGGTCAAGGGTGATGCGCGCGTCGTGAAGCGCTGCGTGCTGGGGGCGATGAATCTGACGGTGCAGTGGTACAAGCCCGGCGGGCGGCTGGCGCCCGCCGAGTTCATTGATGCGATGTTGCTGGCGGCCTTGCCGACCCTGCCCCCGGGCGTGGGGACGTGGCCGGTGGTAGCGGTCAGCCGCGGCGCTTGAGGAAAGCGCCCACGGCGCAGGCGATGCCCAGCGCCAGCAGCGAACCCGCCACGGGAAGCAGGAAGTCCGCTTCGCCGTGATAGCCGCCGCCGGTGACGCCGCCCGCCACGCCACCCATCCACAACAGGGCGGTCAGCAGTGACGCCACGACGGCGATCGCTGCGGCGATGCACAGCGCGATGAAGATCGGGCGGCGCGGCCGCACGGGTTGGTAGGGCGCGCCCGGCTGGACGCGGCGGGGTTGCTTGATCCAGTAGACCAGCCCCGCCACGACCAGCAGCAGCATCAGGATCTTGAAGATCATGACGCCGCCTGCTGCTTAGTCTTCACGGCGCAGGTGCGGGAAGAGAATGACGTCGCGGATGCTGGGGCTGTCGGTCAGCAGCATGACCAGGCGGTCGATGCCGATGCCGCAGCCGCCCGTCGGAGGCATGCCGTATTCCAGGGCGCGGATGTAGTCCGCGTCGTAGAACATGGCTTCTTCGTCGCCAGCGTCCTTGGCTTCGACCTGCGAGCGGAAGCGTTCGGCCTGGTCTTCGGGGTCATTCAGCTCGGAGAAGCCGTTGGCGATTTCGCGGCCCGTCATGAACAGCTCGAAACGCTCGGTGATGCCTTCGCGCGTGTCGGACGCGCGCGCCAGCGGCGACACTTCGACCGGGTAGTCGATGATGTAGGTCGGGTTCCAGAGCTTGGCTTCGGCGGTCTCTTCGAACAGCGCCAACTGCAGCGCGCCCAGGCCGGCGCGCGACAGCACGGGGCCGTCGGCGTCCGCGCCCAGCTTCTTCAATTCGGCGCGCACGAAGGCGGCATCGTCCAGCTGCGCCTGGGTGTAGCCGGGGGCGTACTTGAGGATGGCTTCGCAGATCGTCAGGCGGTCGAACGGCTTGGAAAGGTCCAGTTCGCGTTCGCCATACGTCAGGACGGCGCTGCCGGTGGCCGAGATGGCGGCCTGGCGGATCAGCTCTTCCGTGAAGTCCATGAGCCAGCGGTATTCCGCAAAGGCCGCATAGAACTCCATCATCGTGAATTCAGGGTTATGACGCGGGCTGACGCCTTCATTGCGGAAGTTGCGGTTGACTTCGAACACGCGTTCGAAGCCGCCGACGATCAGGCGCTTCAGGTAGAGCTCGGGCGCAATGCGCAGGTACATTTCC
This sequence comes from Achromobacter sp., assembly GCF_057314935.1. Lineage (NCBI taxonomy): Bacteria > Pseudomonadati > Pseudomonadota > Betaproteobacteria > Burkholderiales > Alcaligenaceae > Achromobacter > Achromobacter sp. The sequence continues at coordinate 35,498 of NZ_DBHKZA010000044.1, read as the reverse complement.
ATGTCCAGCGCGTTGTGGTGCGTGACGAAGGGCTTGGCCGCCGCGCCGCCCGGAATCGGGTGCAGCATGGGGGTTTCCACTTCGAGGAAGCCGGCGTTCAGCATGAACTGGCGGATGCTGCCCACGGCCTTGCTGCGCGCTTCGAACGTGCGGCGCGTGGCGTCCGTCATGATCAGGTCGACGTAGCGCTGGCGGTAGCGCAGTTCCTGGTCGGCCACGCCGTGGAACTTGTCCGGCAGCGGGCGCAGCGACTTCGACAGCAGGCGGGCAGTGGCGGCATGCACCGACAGTTCGCCCTTGTTGGTCTTGAAGACCGACCCTTCGATCGCGATGATGTCGCCGATGTCCCATTGCTTGAACGCGGCGTAGTTGTCTTCGCCCAGCGTGCCGCGGTCCAGGTAGATCTGGATGCGGCCGGTGCTGTCTTGCAGCGTGGCGAAGCTGGCCTTGCCCATGACGCGCTTGAGCATCATGCGGCCGGCGACCTTGACGGTGACGGGGGCGGCGGCCAGGGCTTCCTGCTCTTGGCCGTCGTATTTGTCATGCAGGGCCGCGGCGCGGGCGTCCGGAACGAAATCGTTGGGGTACGCGACCCCGGTTTCGCGCAGTTTGGCCAGCTTGGCGCGCCGTTCGGCGATCAAGCGGTTTTCATCCTGGGCGGGGGCCGGAGTGGTCGAGTGGTCGGTCATGGTCGGGGGATCAGTCGTAATTGCGGATGTCGTCGATTTCAGTCGTGCCGAAATCTTCGCGATCCAGGTAGGCGAGGATGCGGGTGGCCACGTTGGCGGGCGAAGCCAGCTTGCCGGTGGCGTGGAAGTCCTGGAACTTGGCCAGCGCCGGGAAACTTTCCGGGTCGCTGGAGCGGATGGCGACCTGCATGTCGGTGTCGACGATGCCGGGGGCCAGCGCGACGATGCGCGCGCCGGCATCGCCTTGTTCCTGCTTGACCACGCGCGAGTACATGTCGAGGGCGGCCTTCGTGGCGCAGTACACGCCCCAGCCGGCATTCGGGTTGCGGCCCGCGCCGGAGGAGATGTTCAGCACGCGGCGGTCGGCCGCGAGGTCTTCGACGGCAGCCAGGAAACGCGCGGTCAGCAGCATGACGGCGGTGACGTTCAGATTGAAGGCGGCGGTGATGGCCGCGCTGTCGATCAGGGCGTCGGTGCCGGTCACGGGGTGGACCGTGCCCGCATTGTTGATGAGCAGATAGCGGCGGGCGTCGCGCGGCAGCGCCGAGCAGATGCGTTCGGCGGTGGTTTCAGCGGCCTTCAGGTCCGATAGGTCCACGGACAGTTGTTCCAGCTGCACATCCTGCGAGCGCGCATAGGCGGCCAGCTCGGGGTCTTCGCGGCGCGCCAGCGTGATCAGGCGGGTGCCCGGTTTGGCCAGGCCGCGCGCCATGGCGGCGCCGATGCCGCGCGATGCGCCGGTAAGGATTGCGATGGTGTCAGACATTCGTGGACCTCTGGGTACGGTGAGGGAAAAATCGCGGAACTTAGACGCCTTGCTTCAGGCTGGCCTGGATGAAGGGATCCAGGTCGCCGTCCAGCACTTTCTGCGTGTTGGAGATTTCAACGTTCGTGCGCAAGTCCTTGATGCGGCTCTGGTCCAGCACGTAGGAACGGATCTGGTGGCCCCAGCCCACGTCGGTTTTGGAGTCTTCCAGCTTCTGCTGTTCGGCCATGCGGTTGCGCATTTCCAATTCGTAGAGCTTGGACTTCAGCATCTGCATGGCTTCGGCGCGGTTGCGGTGCTGCGAACGGTCGTTCTGGCACTGCACCACGATGCCGGTCGGGATGTGCGTCAGGCGCACGGCCGAGTCGGTCTTGTTGATGTGCTGGCCGCCCGCGCCGGAGGCACGGTAGGTGTCCACGCGCAAGTCGGCGGGGTTCACGTCGACTTCGAACGAATCGTCGACTTCGGGATAGACGAACACGCTGGCGAACGACGTGTGGCGGCCGCCCGACGAGTCGAACGGGCTCTTGCGGACCAGGCGGTGCACGCCAGTTTCCGTGCGCAGGTAGCCGAAGGCGTATTCGCCTTCGATCTTGATCGTGGCGGACTTCAGGCCCGCGACTTCGCCTTCGGATTCTTCCAGGATTTCGGCCTTGAAGCCCTTGCGCTCGGCGTACTTCAGGTATTGGCGCAACAGCATCGAGGCCCAGTCCTGCGCTTCCGTGCCGCCCGCGCCTGCCTGGATGTCCACAAAGCAGTTCAAGGGATCGGCCGGATTGGAGAACATGCGGCGGAATTCCAGGTCTTCCAGCTTTTCCTGGTAGCCGTCGGCGTCGAGTTCGATGGATTCCAGCGTGGAATCGTCGTCATCGGCCTTGGCCATTTCAAACAATTCGTTGGCGTCGGCCAGGCCCGTGCCCAGGCCCGTCAGTGTTTCCACCACGGTTTCCAGCGCTTTCTTCTCACGGCCCAGGTCCTGGGCGTGCTTGGGGTCGTTCCAGACGGCCGGGTCTTCGAGCTCGGCGTTTACGACTTGCAGGCGTTCAGCTTTGGCATCGTAGTCAAAGATACCTCCGTAGAGCCTGTTCGCGCTCCGCGTAATCGGCGAGGCGGGCTGCGAGCTGGTTCTGACGTTCGGCTTCCATGATGATCCTGTCCTGATGACTTTTGTGCGAAACCTGGCATTTTACCGTGGATGGCCCAACTGCGCGGGCGCGTGTTGCAAGAAGGGGGACGGATCTGGCTCTAGGGGTTTGCGTGAGTCAGGCCGAGTTGTTCAGTTTTTTGTCACCTTGTGCGCTCTAGGCTTGTTTCAGCGGCCGTTGCGTCCCCCTTCGGGACGCCGGACCGCCGTGCCGGCAATCCGCCGGACGATCCCGCCAGAGGACAGGAGACATAGATGGAAAACACGATGACCCCCGGGGTCACGCCGGCGATCCCGGCGAGTGAGGAAGACCGCATCTACCGCAAGGTGGGATGGCGGTTGGTGCCGCTATTGGTGGTGTGCTACGTCGTGGCCTACCTGGACCGCGTGAACGTGGGCTTCGCCAAACTGCAGATGCTGCAGGAGCTCCAATTCAGCGAGACGGTCTACGGGCTGGGCGCGGGCATTTTCTTCATCGGCTACTTCATCTTCGAGATCCCCAGCAACATCATCCTGCACAAGGTGGGGGCGCGGGTCTGGATCGCGCGGATCATGATCACCTGGGGGATCATCTCCGCCTGCATGATGTTCGTGACCAGCGTCCACATGTTCTATGCGCTGCGTTTCCTGCTGGGCGCGGCCGAAGCCGGCTTCTTCCCGGGCATCATCCTGTACCTGACCTACTGGTATCCGGCGGCGCGGCGCGGTCGCATCACGACGTTCTTCATGACCGCCGTGCCCATGTCGGGCCTGATCGGCGGCCCGATCTCCGGGTGGATCATGTCCACGTTCCACGGCGACCATGGCCTGTCGGGCTGGCAGTGGCTGTTCCTGCTGGAGGGCATCCCGTCGGTGGTGATCGGCGTGCTGGTGCTGATCTATCTGGATGACCGAATCAACAAGGCCAAGTGGCTGACGGCGTCCGAAAAGGCGGTGCTGATCCGCAACATCGCCGCCGAAGAGCAGCAGAAGGAAGATCCGCCGATCCGTGCCGCGCTGACCCGTCCGCGCGTCTGGGCCATGGCGCTGATCTACTTTTCGTTCGTGATGGGGCTCTATGGCGTGGGCTTCTGGATGCCCAGCCTGATCAAGAGCACGGGGGTGCAAAGCCCGCTGGCGATCGGTCTGTTGACCGCGATCCCCAACCTGTTCGCCGTGATCGGCATGATCCTGATCTCGCGCAATTCCGACCGTCTTCGCGAGCGCCGCTGGCACGTGGCGCTGCCGGCGCTGTTTGGCGCCGTGGGCCTGTTCTTCTCGGCGGTCTGGAGCGGCAACACGGTGTTGGCGATCCTGGCGCTGACGGTGGCCAACATCGGCATCTGCACGGTGCTGCCGTTGTTCTGGAGCCTGCCGACCGCCTTGCTGGGCGGCACGGCGGCCGCAGCCGGCATCGCGCTGATCAACTCGGTGGGCAACCTGGCCGGCTTCGTCAGCCCGTACCTGGTGGGCTGGCTAAAGGACATGACCGGCACGACCAATACCGGGCTGTACATGCTGTCGGGCTGCCTGGTGGTGGGCGCGCTGGTGGCGCTGGCGCAACCGGCCAGGCTGGTCAACAAATAACCGGATCCGCCCTGGGCGCGGTACTGACGGCGGGGTGCTTGAAAGAGCCCCCGCCGTTTTGCGTCATGCCGCGTGTTCGATGACGAGCTGCACCGACACCATCCCGTTCCAGACGTTCTGCTCCAGCCGGTAGGCGGCCTGGATGTGTTCGGGCAGCGACTGGTCGTGGCCGAACCAGATGGCGTCAAAGCGCTGATGGCCGCGTTCCAGCGACAGCTTCAGATGCTTCTCGCCCACCAGGCGCTGGTTGCGCACGGTGAATTCGTCCAGAAAGAGGGGGGCGGCAAAGCCGGCGCCCCAGACCTGCTGCTGCAGCATGCCCGCGACGTCGGCGTTGGCGTAGCCGGATTCCAGCGATCCGTCGGTTTCGATGACGGGTTCGAAGGTGTCGCGTCCGGTCAGTTCACGCACGGCGGCGTCGAACGCGGGGGCGAAGGCCGGGAAGTCTTCGCGGCCCAGGGTCAGGCCGGCCGCCATCGCATGGCCGCCGAACTTGCGGATCAGGTTGGGATGGCGCTTGGACACGAGGTCCAGCGCGTCGCGCAGGTGCACGTCGGGAATCGAACGGCCGGAGCCGCGGATCTCGTCGTCGCCGGCCGGCGCGAAGGCCAGCGTGGGGCGCCAGAACTTTTCTTTCAGGCGCGACGCCACCAGGCCCACCACGCCCTGGTGCCAGCCGGGGTCGAACACGCAGACCGTGGCGCCCGACGCGGCATTGGGTTCTTCCATGGCGGCCAGCGCCTGTTCGCGCATTTCGGCTTCGATGGTGCGGCGTTCGCGATTGATGTTGTCGAGCTCGCGCGCCATTTCCAGGGCCTGGGCTTCGTCGTCCGTGGTCAGGCAGGCAATGCCCAGGCTCATGTCGGCCAGGCGCCCCGCCGCGTTGATGCGGGGGCCGAGCGCGAAGCCCAGGTCGAAGCCGTTGGCGCTGCGCGGTTCGCGGCCGGCCACGGCGAACAACGCGCGCAGGCCGGGTTGCAACCGGCCGGTGCGCATGCGCTGCAGGCCTTGCGTGACCAGCAGGCGGTTGTTGGCGTCCAGCTTGACCACGTCGGCCACGGTGCCAAGGGCGACCAGGTCGGACAGCGTGTCCAGGCGCGGGCCGCCGTCGGCCGCGTAGACGCCGCGGCGGCGCAGTTCGGCGCGCAGCGCCAGCATCATGTAGAAGATGACGCCCACGCCGGCCAGGTTCTTGGACGGAAAGCCGCAGCCAGGCTGGTTGGGGTTCACGATAGCCAGCGCGTCGGGCAGGGTGTCGCCCGGCAGGTGGTGGTCGGTAATGACGACGCCAATGCCGGCCGCGTTGGCGGCGGCTACGCCGTCCACGCTGGCGATGCCGTTATCGACGGTGATGATGATGTCGGGTTTGCCGCTACGGTGCCGGACGGCCAGGTCGACCACGGCGGGCGACAGGCCATAGCCGGTTTCGAATCGGTTGGGTACCAGGAAGTCGACGTCGGCGCCCATGGCGGACAGGGCGCGCAGCCCGACGGCGCAAGCGGTGGCGCCGTCGCAGTCGTAGTCGGCCACGATCAGCATTTTCTTGCCGGCCTGCAGGGCGTCGGCCAGCACGCCGGCGGCATGCGCCGAGTGCGTCAGCCCGGCGGGCGGCAGCAGCGAAGGCCAGGCCAGCTTGGTCTGGTCGGGGTGGGTGACGCCACGGGCGGCCCACAAGCGGGCGAGCAGGGGGTGGATGCCCGAGGCTTCCAGGACGTGGCAGGCGTCCAGATCGGCCGGACGGATGGTTAAGCGGGGTGTGACCACCAGGCGCTCCAGTTTTTCTTGGGCGCGGGCAGCAAGCCAAGCAGGCCCCCGCGCGGTTTCAGGGTAAGGGCGACCTTGCGGTCGTCGCCCAGCAGCAGCAATTCCGTGGCCGTGTCGGGCACGCCTTTCTTGCCGGCCAGCGGCCGCAGGTGCTGGGCATCCAGTTCGGCAAGCGCGTCCAGCCACGCGGACCAGTCACCCGTGCGCTGGGGCGCATCCAACCCGGTCAGCACGCGTTCGGGTCCGGCCGGCGTGATGGGCCAGGGCGTGCCGCCGCCATACAGCCACAAGGCGTTGACGGGCGCCAGGCCGCGGGCGGCGCGCGCGTCGTTGACGGGGTGTTCGTGCCACGCCATCTGTATTTCATTGAGCAGCCGCCGCCAGGGACGCGTTTCCGTGTCCTGCCGCCACCAGTCGTTCAGGCGCTGGCCGGCCACCACTTGCGGCGAGGCCGTCTGAGGACGCAGGCCGTCGGGCAGCCGCAGGCGCCAGCGCTGGGGCGAAAGCGAATCCACTGAAAATCCGGTGCCTTCGAACAGCGGGCGGGCCGTGTCCAGCAGGGCGGCGGTTTCTTCCGGCAGCAGGTCCATCTGGCCCGGGTCCAGCAGGTTCGCCTGGTCGGCGCCCAGCGCCAGGTGGACCAGTTCGGCCAGCCAGACGGCGTCGCCCGCAGGGGCCTGGCCGGCGGCAAGCAGCGGCCCCAGGCCGGCCCCTTGCAGCAGGCCGGGTTCGGGCGAGTAGCCCGCACGGGTCAATTGCCAGGATTCGAAAGCGGTGCAACCGTGGGCGCGCACGTCGAAGGCGGCCGGCCGCGCCGTGCCGGCCAGCAGCCAACTGTGCAGCGTGGGGGCGCGTTCGGGCAGGAGCTTGGCCAGTTCGGCGGCAACGGGAAGGGCGGGCAGGGCGCCCGGAATGACGATCAGCATGGCGGGGATTGTAGTCCGCGCGGGGCCGGGGAACTAAGCGGCGCCGGCAACTGCCATAGCTTGACACGCCTGGTCGTGGAACCGCACATCCGCGGCGCGATTTCCAGGCCGTTAATGCCATAATGCGCTCGTGCTGAAAATACCCTACGAACTCTGGATAGGCGCCCGCTATGCCGGGTTGGCCCGAATCCGCCAGCGACGCGGGCGCCGCGATCGCTTCATCTCCTTCATCGCCGCCAGCTCCATGGCGGGTATCGCGCTGGGCGTCGCCGCCCTGATCGTGGTGTTGTCCGTGATGAACGGGTTTCAAAAAGAAGTGCGCGACCGCATGCTGTCGGTGCTGCCGCACATCGAACTCTATATTCCTGGCGGCTTGCCGGAGCGGGTGCTGGACCAATGGCAGCAGTTTGCCGACGCGGCCAAGCAGAACCCCGAGGTCAAGGCCGGCGCGCCCTTCGTGGCCGCGCAGGGGATGCTGGTGCGAGGCCAGGCGTTGCGCGGCGTGCAGGTGCGCGGCATCGACCCGGCCACCGAAGGCAACGTGTCGGACCTGCCGCGCCAGATGGTGTCGGGCAAGCTGACCGACCTGAAACCTGGCGGTTTTGGCGTGGTGCTGGGCAATGAACTGGCCGACGGCCTGGGCGTGAAACTGGGCGATACGCTGCTGATGATGGCGCCGCAAGGTTCGATCAGCCCCGCCGGATTCGCGCCGCGCATGCGCCAGTTCACCGTGGTGGGCGTGTTCTCGTCCGGCCACTATGAATATGATTCCTCGCTGGCGTTCGTCGACAACGAAGACGCCGCGCGCGTGTTCCGCGAAAGCGGCACGGCCGGCGTGCGCCTGCGCATCGCCGACATGCAGAAGGCGCCCGAAGTGGCCAGCGAACTGAAGAAAGTACTGCCGCCGTATGTGATGGCCAGCGACTGGTCGCGCAACAACCGCACCTGGTTCGCGGCCGTACAGACCGAAAAACGCATGATGTTCCTGATCCTGGCGCTGATCGTGGCGGTGGCGGCGTTCAACCTGCTGTCGTCGCTGGTGATGGCCGTGAAAGACAAGCAGTCCGACATCGCCATTCTGCGCACGTTGGGCGCGGGGCCGGGCGAAGTGGCCCGCATCTTCCTGGTGCAGGGCGCGCTGATCGGCGTCATCGGCACTTTGCTGGGCGTGGCGGGGGGCATCGTCATCGCCTACAACGTGGACGTGATCGTGCCCTTCATCGAACGGTTGCTGGGCGTGCATTTCCTGCCGCGCGAAGTCTATTTCATCAGCGCCTTGCCGTCCGACCCGCAAATCGGCGATATCGTCACGATCGGCATGACCTCGCTGGTGCTGTCGCTCCTGGCGACGCTGTATCCCAGCTGGCGCGCCTCGCGCCTGCAACCCGCACAGGTGCTGCGCCATGATTGATGCCCCGAATCGTGCGTCGTTGACGCCTGCCCTGCAGGCCGAGAACATCGTCAAGGTCTACGACGAAGGCCCTGCGCGCATCGAAGTGCTCAGCAATGTCAGCCTGTCTGTCGCGCGAGGCGAGATGGTCGCCATCGTGGGCGCGTCGGGATCGGGCAAGAGCACCTTGCTTCACATCCTCGGCCTCCTGGACGTGCCGACCAGCGGTTCGGTGTCGGTCGACGGGAAGCTGGCGATGGGCTTGTCCGAAGCCCGGAAGAGCGCAGTGCGCAACAGCAGCCTGGGCTTCGTGTACCAGTTCCACCATCTGCTGCCCGAGTTCTCGGCGCTGGACAATGTGGCGATGCCGCTGATCGTGCGCCGGGAGAACCGGGACAAGGCCCGTGCGGCGGCGCGCGAGGTGCTGGCGCTGGTGGGGCTTGCCGCCCGCGAAGACCACTTCCCGGGGCAGTTGTCCGGCGGCGAACGCCAGCGGGTGGCGCTGGCGCGTGCGCTGGTGACGCGGCCGGTGTGCGTGCTGGCCGACGAACCCACGGGCAACCTGGACCGCAACACGGCGCACAAGATGTTCGAACTGCTGACCCGGGTCAACCAGGAATCGGGTACGGCGTTCGCCATCGTGACGCATGACCCGGAACTGGCCGCCCGCGCCGACCGCCAGCTGCTGATGGAAAACGGCCGCCTGGTATCGGGATAAGGCCATACGGGTGGATAATCCCGTCGAGGAGGCCACGCCCATGCTGATCGACACCCACTGCCACCTGGACGCTGCCGAGTTCGACGCCGACCGCCAGCAGGTGGCCGACCATGCTTGCGAAGCCGGCGTGCAATCCATTGTGATTCCGGCCATCGAACGCGCCAATTTCCCCATCGTGCGGGACCTGGCCGGCCGGATCGCCGGAGGCGCTTACGCGCTGGGCATCCATCCCTTGTACGTGCAGCGCGCCGACGATTCCGACCTGGATGTGCTGCGCGACACCATCAAGCAGTCGCTGGGGGATCCGCGGTTCGTCGCCATCGGCGAAATCGGCCTGGATTTCTTCGTGCCCGAGATCTCGTCGGGCGAGCCGCGCGAACGCCAGGAACGCTTCTATGCCGCGCAGTTGGCGATGGCCGCGGAGTTCCGCCTGCCGGTGCTGTTGCACGTTCGGCGTTCACAAGACATCCTTCTGAAGTATCTGCGCCGGCATGGCCGCACCGGCGGGATCGCGCATGCCTTCAACGGCAGCGCGCAGCAGGCCCAGGCCTTTATCGACCAGGGCTTTGCGTTGGGGCTGGGCGGGGCCATGACGTACGAGCGGGCCTTGCAGATCCGCCGCCACGCGGTGGAGGTAGACCTGGCGCATCTGGTGCTGGAGACCGACGCGCCGGACATCCCGCCGGCCTGGCTGCACCCCCCGCAGCGCCGGAACCGGCCGGGCGAGCTGGCCCGTATCGCCGGCGTATTGGCCGACCTGCGCGGCATCTCGGCCGCCCAGGTGGCGCATGCCACCACCGCCAACGCCATGCGTGTGTTGCCGCGGCTGCCGGCCGCAATCCTGGCTGACGCCGACTGACTTCCGTCCCCCGATGTACGCAGCGCGATAACAGGTGTTGTCGTGCGGATGCGTCATTTTTCCAAGAAATTTCTCAAAACTTGCTAAAAGCTGAACAAAAACTGACAAAAAGTTGAATAGAGTATTGGGAATGCCTATCATTGCCGTTCATAAAAAATCCCAATCAGCGCAATGCGCGCCGCCCCGCCGGGGTGGTCTCATTTGATTCCCTATGTCGACTCAGAAAAGCATCAATGGCTCCGGGGGAGCTCGTCCTGCCCAATTCCCGTCTTTCCGCTTGTTGCCGCTGGCTTTGGCCATGGCGGCAGCCGGCAGCGCCCAGGCGCAATCCGGGGCCAGCGCGAAGGAAGACACGATGGGCGTCGCCCAGATGGACACCGTCGTGGTGACCGCGTCGGGCTTCGAGCAAGAGATCAAGAACGCGCCGGCGTCCATTTCGGTGATCACCCGCGAACAACTGGAAACCAAGCCGTTCCACAACCTGGCCGATGCGGTCGCCGACGTGGAAGGCGTCACGGTGGAGCGGGGCGGTAAAGCGGGCGGCATGAACATCAGCATCCGCGGGTTGCCCAGCGACTACACGCTGGTGCTGGTGGACGGCAAGCGCCTGAACCAGAACAGCTCGGGGGCGCGCCCCAACGGCTTTGGCGACGTGGACACCAATTTCATTCCGCCGATGGCGGCCATCGAGCGTATCGAAGTGGTGCGCGGCCCCATGTCGACCTTGTACGGATCGGATGCGATGGGCGGGGTGATCAACATCATCACGCGCAAGGTCAGCCAGGACTGGACGGGCCAGATCACGCTGGACGGCACGGCGCAGGGGGACAACGCCTTCGGCAACAACTACGGCGCGGCGTTCTACCTGAGCGGCCCGATCAAGACCGACAAGCTGGGTCTGACCTTGCGCGGCGGCCAATACCGCCGCCTGAGCGCGAACGGCAGCTACCCGGTCAATCAGGCCGAGTTCAACAGCGGCAACTACACCGGCGACATCGCCAGCTTTTCCGGCCTGGGCGACAGCAAGCAGCAGAACGTGGGCTTGCGCCTGGCGCTGACCCCCAACCGCAACCACGACATCCTGTTCGACGTGGACAGCAACTGGCAGACGTACGACAACGCCAACGGCGAACTCGGCACGTTGAACACGAGCATCGCGCCCAACCGCCAGGGCGGCGGCTACGATCCCGAAATGAAGTTCAACCGCCAGCGCTATGCGCTGACGCATCTGGGCCGCTACAGCGGTTCCATCAGTTCCGATACCAGCCTGGTCTACGACACGACCGAGACCATCGGCCGCACCAACCCCATGAATTCGCCGCGCCGGCCGTCCGACGGCGCCAAGCGCGACCTGGAATACGACAACTGGGTGTTCGACACCAAGTGGACGATGCCGCTGCTGAACGACCGGCACAACCTGACGATGGGCGGGCAATGGCGCGAGCAGCAGTTCAAGGACACGCTGGTATCCGCGCCGCTGGATCAGCGCCAGTACCAATGGGCGCTGTTCGCGGAAGACGAGTGGCGCATTGTGGACGACCTGGCGTTGACGGCGGGCGCGCGCTACGACCGCAACGAACAGTTCGGCGGCAAGTGGAGCCCGCGCGGTTATCTGGTGTGGAACGCCACGCCGATGTGGACCGTCAAGGGTGGCGTGAGCAAGGGCTATAAGACGCCGGACATCAACTTGATGACGGACGGGATCATCGGTTTGGGCGCGCAGGGCACCATGCCGTTGCTGGGCAACTCGCAGTTGAAGCCGGAAAGCAGCACCTCGTCCGAACTGGGCCTGCTGTTTGACGACGGCGAGGGCCTGTCGGGCAACCTGACCGCTTTCCATACCAAGTTCAAGGACAAGATCGACAGCCAGAACATCCCCAACTGCCTGGCCGTGGGCGGCCCGGCGCCGGGCTGCCTGGATCTGGGCGTGTGGGAGCGCAACGGCATCCCGGTGGCGAACTTCTCGCAGCGCGTGAATATCGATACCGCGACGATTCAAGGCTTTGAACTGGGCGGCCGCGTTCCGCTTTATGGCGGCGTGTCGTTCAACGGCAACTACACCTTGACGGCCAGTGAAGTGACGTCGGGCGCGAAGGAAGGGCAACCGCTGGGTTCGCAACCCCGCCACGCGCTGAACCTGGGCCTGAACTGGCGCATCAACGACCAGTTCAATGCGTGGGTGCGCGGCGAGTACCGGGCCAAGCAATTCAACGACATGAACTGGGAGAAGGAGCAGGTGTTCTACAACCCGTACTGGCTTGCCAGCATGGGCGGTTCCTATGTGGTCAACAAGAACGTGACCCTGTCGGCCTCGGTGTTCAACCTGTTCGACAAGAACTTCGTGGACTACGGCCCGACCAAGACCGGCACCAGCGCGCCGGCGGCCAATGCCAACTGGAGCAATTCGTACCGCCAGGTGCTGGAAGGCCGTCGCTTGTGGGTGTCGGCGAACATCACGTTCTGATCGGAAGAAAGCCCGGCTGTTCGGCCGGGCGGTTGCCCCGAGCGCCCCGCAATACGCGGGGCCTTTTGCGTTCGGGGCGCTAGGCTAGAAGCGGCAGTTCCATGCGGACGCTCAGGCCCTGCGGGGAGACATTGCGAGCCGATATCCGGCCCTTGTGCGCGGCGATGGCGGCTTGCGCGATGGACAGGCCCAGGCCGGCCCCGGAACCGGGAGCCTTCGAACCGGAGGCGGTGCGGAAGAACGGTTCGAACAGGGCTTCCAGATCCGTTGCGGGTACGCCCGGGCCGCGGTCTTCGATTTCCAGGCAGGCTTCGCGCACGCCGATCGAGAGCCGGACCCGTATCGCGCTGTGCGCAGGGGCGAAGCGCAGGGCGTTGCGCAGCACGTTTTCGATGGCGCTGGCCAGACCGTCGCGATCGCCCGTTACCAGCACCGGCGGCGGGCTGTCCCAGATGATGCGCACTTGCTGCTCGCCGGCCTCGTAGCGCGCATCGTCCACCACGGCCGACACGACGGCGGCCAGGTCCAGCGTATCGCTGGGCTCGGGCTGCGCGCCCAGGCGGGCCAGGCGCAGCGTGTTGCCCACCAGCGCGTCCAGGCGTTCGCATTCGCGTTCGATGCGGTCGAACTGCACGTCCTGGCGTTCATCCTTGCGGCGCGCCAGTTCGGCGGCCAGGCGCAGCCTTGCCAGCGGCGAGCGCAACTCGTGCGCGATGTTGTGCAGCAGTTGTTCGCGGGTGTCGACCAGCGCCTTGATCCGATCCGCCATGGCGTTGAAGTCGCGCGCCAACAGACCAAGCTCGTCCTTGCGGCCGGCCAGCTTGGGCGGGGTCTGGGCGTCCAGGCGGCCGGCGGCCAGCGCGTGCGTCGCCTGGCGAAACTGCGTCAGCGGCGCGGTGACGTGGCGGGTCAGCGCCCAGCACAAAGGGGCTGTCACCGCCAGCGCGAAGAGCAGCAGCGCCAGCGCAACGGGCGACAGCCCCAGCACTTCCCAATGCGACGAGTCAAAAGGCAGGAACAGCATCAGCAACTGGGAACCGTCTGGCAGTTGCAGCAGTTGCGGCTGCCACCAGGAAACGCGTTCGCCGACCGGGTCAGGCTGCAGATAGTCCGCTTGCGGGGACTCGCCGGTCGCCGTCCGGTAGGCGGCCAGCCAGTCGTGCATGCGGGGGGGCAGGGTTCGGCCCAGGATCTCGGCGTCGCGGGCGTCCAGCACGTAGATCTTTAACGCCGAGTAGCGCTGATCCATGGCTTGGACCCAGCGTTGCAGGCCGTCGATCCCGTGGTTGCGCGCGACTTGGCGGGCGTCGTGGGTCAGGCTGGCCGGGTTCAGGCCGTCCAGCGAATTGATGCGGTACCAGGCGACCGTGGCGGTGAACAGCATGCCGCACACCAGGATGATCGTCATGGCGCCCCAGAAGGTCAGGAACGCGCGCCAGAAGAGCGACCGGGTGGGCAGCGGCCAGGGCATCAGGCCGCACCTGCCAGCACATAGCCCAGCCCGCGCAGGTTGCGGATCGACAGGGAGTCGGCGGATGCGTCCAGGTGCAGCTTCTTGCGCAGTGCGCTGATGTGGGTGTCGATGCTGCGGTCGTAGCGTTCCGGCCGCCGGCCCAGGGCGTACATGCCGATCTGTTCGCGGGCGACGACTTGCCCCGGGGCGCGCATCAGCAATTCCAGGATGCGTTGTTCGGCGCCCGTCAGCAGGATGTCTTCACCGTCCAGGCGGACGCGCCCGCTGGCGGGGTCCAGCGTCAAGGGCCCCAACGTCAGGCTGGGCGTAGTGGTTTCCGGCACTTCCTCGAAGCGCCGCAGCACCGCGGTGATGCGGGCCTTGAGTTCGCGCGGGCTGAACGGCTTGGCCAGGTAATCGTCGGCGCCGAATTCCAGCCCCAGCACGCGGTCGGTCTCGCCGCCGTGCGCGGTGAACATGATGACCGGCCGGCGTGAGCGCCGGCGGTAGTGCTTAAGCAAGTCCAGCCCGTTGCCGTCCGGCAGCATCAGGTCAAGCAGCACCAGGTCGTAGTCGTCTTGCGCCAGCAGGGCAAGGCCTTGGGCGCCGGTATGCGCCAGCGTGAGCAGGCAGTGATTGGGTTCGAGGTATTCGCGCAGCATCTGTGCAAGCTCGACGTCGTCGTCGATCAGCAGGATGCGGTGCGCCACCGCTGAGTGAGAAAAAGGCATCCGTATCAAGTGTCCCGCACCCGGTAGTGTGGCGCATGGCCGCGCTGCCAAGTGTCAAGAAGTGCGAAGAAGGTAAAAGTTGTGGAAAGGCGTTTGCCCGGTTCCGACACCCTCAATTCTAATATGAGAATAGTTTTCATTAAGAAATGAAGGCTGGGCTTAGCGGCGCACAAGGGGTGTGCCGTGGGTCCGGTACGGGAGAAAGCGGAATCATGAGCAGCAAAGATCTGGCCTTGGGCGGCCGCATTCGGGTGTCGCGCACGCGTTTGGCGGCGGCACTTTGCGCGGCGGGACTGGGCATGGGCCCGACGGCGGTTTGGGCGCAGGCGAGCGATTCCGCCAAGACGATGGAAACCGTCGTGGTGACCGCCAGCGGGTTCGAGCAGCAGATCAAGGACGCGCCGGCGTCGATCAGCGTGATCACCCGCGAAGACCTGGACAAGAAGTTCTACCGCGACGTGAACGACGCGCTGCTGGAAGTGCCGGGCGTGATCATCACGGGCGGGGGCGACCGCCAGGACATCAGCCTGCGCGGCATGGGCCCGCAGTACACGCTGATCCTGATCGACGGCAAGCGCCAGAGCTCGCGTGAAACCCGTACCAATTCGGATTCCGCCGGCGTCGAAGGCGGCTGGACGCCGCCGTTGGCCGCCATCGAGCGCATCGAAGTCGTGCGCGGCCCGATGTCGTCGCTGTATGGCTCGGATGCGATGGGCGGGGTGATCAACATCATCACCCGCAAGGTGCCCAACGAGTGGGGCGGTGAAATCCGTCTGGACACGACCATCCAGGAAAGCAACAAGTCGGGCGATATCTACCAGGGCAATTTCTATCTGTCCGGCCCCATCAAGACCGACCTGTTGGGCCTGCAGATCTATGGCCAGGCATCGCAGCGCGATGAAGACAATATCGTCAGCGGCTTTCGCAAGCGCAATTCGGACAGCGTGACGGCCAAGCTGGCGCTGACGCCGAACCGTGACCACGACATCGTGCTGGAAGGCACGACCATGCGCCAGAAGTACGAGAACACGCTGGGCAAGACGGTCGCGCCGCTGGCGCCGGGTGTGGCATGCGGGCGCAACGGCTGCCCGGCCTCGTCGGAGACGGATTACCGCAGCAATAAGTGGGCCTTGTCGCATACCGGCCGTTGGGGCTGGGCGGTGTCGGACAGCTACGTGCAGCAGGAAGAGTTCGACAACCGTTCGCGGCAGATGAAGATCAAGAACCTGAATCTGCAGACCAGCTGGACGCTGCCCCTGGGTTCGCACATGCTGACGCTGGGCGGCACCTACCTGAGCCAGCGCCTGAACGACCAGACCGGCAACCAGTTGGCCGGCGGCCCCAGCAAGATCGACCGTTACCAATGGGCGCTGTTTGCCGAAGACGAATGGCGCTTGACCGACAGCTTTGCCGTCACCGCCGGCCTGCGCATGGACGACGACGAGAACTTCGGCACGCACTTCAGCCCGCGCTTGTACGGCGTGTGGCAGATGGCTGAACGCTGGACGCTCAAGGGCGGCGTGTCGACGGGCTTCCGCGCGCCGGACCTGCGCCAGACGGTGGCGGGCTGGGGGCAGGTCAGCCGCGGCGGCAACATGTACGGCAACCCGGACCTGACGCCCGAGAAGTCGGTGACCGAGGAAATCGGCATCCTGTATGACGACGGTGAAGGTTTCAACGCCGGCCTGACCGTGTTCAACAACGACTTCAAGGACAAGATCACCCGCGTCGGATGCCCGGCCTCGCAATGCCCTGAAGGCCCGAACCAGTTCGGCGCCGACCCCACGACCTACATGAACGTGGACAAGGCGGTGTCGCGTGGCGTGGAAGCCAACCTGAAGCTGCCGCTGGGTCGTGATTGGTCGCTGACCAGCAGCTACACGTTCACCAAGTCGGAGCAGAAGTCCGGCCAATACCAGGGCCAGCCGTTGAACCAGCTGCCCAAGCACCTGTTCACGACCACCTTGAATTGGCAGGCGTCTGACGCGCTGCAAGCGTGGGCCCGGGTGAACTACCGCGGCAAGGAAAGCCAGCCCATCACCAGCGCGTCGTCGTCCTCGTTCATCGCGCCGTCCTACACCTTCGTGGATCTGGGCGGCTCGTATGCGGTGAACAAGACCGTGTCGGTGTATGCCGGCATCTACAACCTGTTCGACAAGCAGGTGACTTATGACGACTACGAGTTCGTGGAAGACGGCCGCCGCTATTGGCTGGGCGTCGGCGTGAAGTTCTGATCTTGAGAGTAGGGGGGCGCTTGCGTCCCCCGCAACACAAAGAGGTGCGTATGACGATGCAAGGAAACACGAGCTGTGCTCGCCGCTGGTTGCTGCAGGCAGGCGTCGCGCTGGTGATGAGCGCGGCGACCGCCGTGTGTGCGGCGCAGGCCACGGTGCCCGTCAAGCATGCGCGCGGCGAGACCGCCGTGCCGGCCAATCCGGCCAAGACCATCGTGATGGACATGGCCGTGCTGGACTCGATGCACGCGCTGGGAATCGAAGCGATGGGCGTGCCCGCGGTTGCCAAGCTGCCGCCCCAGCTTGCCCAGTACGCAGACCAGCGTTACCTGAAGGTCGGGTCGTTGTTCGAACCGAATTACGAGGTCATCCATGCGGCCCAGCCGCAAGTGATTTTCGTGGCGGGACGGTCCGCGCCGAAGTACGACGAACTGGCCAGGCTGGCTCCGACCGTTGACCTGACGGTCGACCCCAAGGACCTGGTCGGCAGCGTGACGCGCAACGCCGAGACGCTGGCGGCCATCTACGGCAAGCAGCCGCAGGCCAAGGAAAAGCTGGATGCGTTGCGCGCGTCGATTTCGGCGCTGCATGGCAAGGCGGCTACGGCGGGCACGGCGCTGATCGTGCTGACGACGGGCGGCAAGATGAGCGCCTACGGCCCGGGTTCGCGGTTTGGCGTGATCCACGACGCCTTCGGCGTGAAGCCTGCCGTCGAGGGGTTGAACGTGTCCAATCACGGGCAGGCCATCTCGTTCGAATTCATCGCCCAGACCGATCCGGACTGGTTGTTCGTGATTGACCGCGATGCCGCGATCGGCCGCGAAGGCGTGTCGGCCCAGCGCATGCTGGACAACGACCTGGTGCGCCCGACCAAGGCCTGGAAGAACAAGCGCGTGGTGTATCTGAACGGCTTCAACTGGTATCTGCTGGGCAGCGCCGGACTGACCTCCATGCAGCAGAACGTGGACGAGATCGCTGCGGCGCTGGCGCAAGGAAAGTAAGCGGCATGGGTGTTGCGAGCAAGGGCCGCCGGTGAATTGGCGACGGACGATCAGCGGTTGGGGCGGCCTGGCCGCCGTGTTGGTGCTGCTGGCGGTGCTGTGCGCCGCCAGCGTCAGCCTGGGCGCGGGGCAGTTGTCGCTGGGCGCCCTATGGGGCGGAGGCGAAGAGGCCGACCGCGCCTGGCGCTTCCTGATGGTCAGCCGCGTGCCGCGCACGGTGGCCCTGCTGCTGGCCGGCATGTCGCTGGCGGTGGCGGGCCTGATCATGCAGATGCTGGTGCGCAACCGTTACGTGGAACCGACGACGGCCGGCACCGTCGAGTCCGCGACGCTGGGCATCCTGGTCATTACCCTGCTGGCGCCGGATACGCCGGTGATCGGCAAGATGCTGACCGCCACGGCGTTCGCGCTGGCGGGCACCTTGCTGTTCCTGGCGCTGTTGCGCCGGGTGCCGCTGCGCACCCCGTTCATCGTGCCGCTGATCGGCCTGATCCTGGGCGGCGTGATCCACGCGGTCACCACCTTCGTGGCCTTCCGGTTCGATCTGCTGCAATCGCTGCACGCCTGGACGACAGGGGATTTCTCGGGGGTGCTGCGCGGCCGCTATGAACTGCTGTGGATCGGCTTTGCGCTGGCGTGCGCGGCCTATGCGGCCGCCGACCGCTACACCGTGGCCGGCATGGGCCGTGAATTCGCCTCCAACCTGGGGCTGAACCACGCGCGCTTGACGCTGGTCGGCCTGTTGATCGTGTCCGCGATTTCCGCCGTGGTGGTGGTGACGGCGGGCGGCATCCCGTTTCTGGGCCTGATCGTGCCCAACGCGGTCAGCCTGGTGCTGGGAGACAACATGCGCCGCTCGATCCCGTGGGTCGCCGCGCTGGGCGGGGTCTTCGTGCTGGCTTGCGACATCATCGGCCGCCTGGTCATCCACCCGTATGAAATCCCCATCGGCACGGTCGTCGGCGTGCTGGGCAGCATCCTGTTCCTGTGGCTGCTGCGCACGCGGAGGAACCGCCTTGGCTGAGACACTGCCTGCCATCGCCCGCCCGCCGGTCCGGCGTGCTCCGCAGCGCGCGCGCCTGGTATGGCTGGGGGCGGCCGCCTTGTTGTGCGCCGTGGCGTTCATGACTTTGGGCGCCAACGGCCAGTGGTCGTTCGTGATCCCGTTTCGCGGCGGAAAGCTGGCGGCGATGCTGCTGGTGGCATATGCCGTGGCGGTGTCGTCGGTGCTCTTCCAGACCATCACGCACAACCGCATCCTGACGCCCGCGATCATGGGTTTCGATGCGCTGTACCTGCTGATCCAGGCCGTCGTGGTGTTCGGATTCGGGCAGGCGGCCACCGCCGCGAACCATCCGGTGGCGGCCTTCCTGCTGGAAGTCGGCGCCATGACCGCGTTTGCCTGCCTGTTGTTCCGCTGGCTGTTTTCGGACGCGGTGCGCAGCCTCCATCTGATGATGCTGGTGGGCATCGTCTTCGGGCTGCTGTTTCGCAGCCTGTCCAATTTCGTGGTGCGGCTGATCGACCCGAACGAGTTCCTGGTTTTGCAGGACCGCATGTTCGCCAGTTTCAATTCGGTGCGCGTGTCGCTCTTGCCGATCGCGTTTGCAGCCGTCTGCGTGGCCACGTTGGTGATCTGGCGCATGCGGCATCGCTACGACGTGCTGGCGCTGGGCCGCGAGATCGCCGTGAACCTGGGGGTGGACTACCGCCGCAGCCTGATGCTGACCCTGGCGGCGATTGCCGTGCTGGTGTCCGTATCGACCGCGCTGGTGGGGCCCGTGACCTTCTTCGGCCTGCTGGTCAGCAACCTGGCCTATCAGGCGATGGGGTCGGACAAGCACCGGTACACGGTCCCTGCCGCCACCTTCCTGAGCGTCATCTTCCTGGTGGGCGGCCAGACGCTGCTGGAGCGTGTGCTGGGCCTGAACACCACGGTCAGCGTGGTGATCGAATTCGTAGGCGGCGTGATGTTCCTCTTCCTGATCCTGCGCAGGGGGCGCCGATGATCGAAATCCAACAACTGAGCAAGCAGTACGGCGACAGCGTGGTCGTCGACGACGTCAGCCTGGAACTGCCGGCCAACGGCGTTACCGCCATCATCGGCCCCAACGGCGCGGGTAAATCGACCTTGCTGTCGATGATCAGCCGCTTGCTGCCGATGTCGGCCGGGCAGGTGAAGGTGGACGGGCTGGACGTGACTCGCGCCGATAGCCGCGAGCTGGCCCGCCGGCTGTCCATCCTGCGCCAGGATAATCACCTGCCGTTGCGCCTGACCGTGCACGACCTGGTCGCTTTCGGCCGCTATCCGCACACCGGGGGGCGGTTGACGCTGGAAGACAAGGCGCACATCGACCGCGCCATCGCCTACCTGGACCTGGAGCCCCTGGCGGGCCGCTATCTGGACGAGATGTCCGGCGGCCAGCGTCAGCGCGCGTTCGTGGCGATGGTGCTATGCCAGGATACGCGCTACGTGTTGTTGGACGAGCCGTTGAACAGCCTTGACATGAAGCATGCGGTCGCCATGATGGGCACGTTGCGCCGGGCGGCCGATGAGCTGGGCAAGACAGTGGTGCTGGTGCTGCACGACATCAATTTCGCGTCCAGCTATGCGGACCGCATCGTGGCAATGCGGCAGGGGCGCATCGCGCATCAGGGCACGCCGGCGGAATTGATCCGCCCCGAGGTGCTGAGCCCGCTGTATGAATTGCCGATCGATGTGCATGACATCGGTGGCAAGCGGATCTGCGTGTATTACCGGTAGGGCGGCCTTCGACCTGAATCGGCCGGCCCCGCCGGAAGCCCTCAGCGTGCCGATTCCGTGCTGGCGACGAGGCTGCCCCGGCGCGCCGCACGATGCCGGCGCTCCAGCATGACGGCCCAGAACCACAAAGGCATGGCGCCCAGCGCCAGCAGGCTGCCGACCCAGCCGGTAGACGTCCAGCCATAGCCCGCGGCAATCGCCAGGCCGCCCAGCAAGGGGCCCAGCGCGTTGGCGGTGTTGAAGGCCGAATGGTTCAGCGCCGCGGCCAGGCCTTGCGCATCGCCTGCGACGTCCATCAAGCGGGTCTGCAGCACGGTCCCCAATGCGCCGCCCACCCCCACCAGGAACACGTTCAGCGTGATCAGCCAGACGTTGTGCGCCATCAGCGGGAACAGCGCCAGCACCACGGCCGACCACAGCAGCAGCAGGCCGGCGGTGCGCATGACCGCGCGGTCGGCAAAGATCGGCACCACCATATTGCCGACCGTCAGGCCCACGCCGAACGCGCTGAGCACGAACGGCACGACCGATGGCGACACCTGTGTGACGGCGCCCAGCGTGTCGGCCAGATACGTGTAGACCGAGAACAAGCCGCCGAAACCGACGGCGCCGATAGCCAGCGTGATCCAGACCTGCCCGCGGCCCAACGCGCTCAGTTCGCGCAGCGGGCTGGCCTTGTGGTCGGCGGGCGTGTCGGGCGCAAAGACGGCCACGCTGATCATCGTCAGCACCGCCAGCAGCGACACCAGGGCGAAGCTCCAGCGCCAGCCAATCACCTGGCCCAGCCAGTTGGCCAGCGGCACGCCCACGATGGTGGCGACGGTCAACCCCAGGAACACGCGGCCCACGGCCATGGTGCGGCGGTTGGCCGGAACCAGCGAACTGGCCACCAGGGACGCGATGCCGAAGTACGCGCCATGGGGCAGGCCGCTCAGGAAGCGGAAGAACAGCATCCAGTGGTAGTCAGGCGCGATCGCGCTCAGGCCGTTGCCGATGGCGAACAGCCCCATCAGCGCGATAAGCAGCCGGCGGCGGGGCATTCTTGCGCCCAGCACGGCAAGGATCGGGGCGCCGACGACCACGCCCAGCGCATACGCGCTGATGACGTGGCCCGCGGTGGGCGCATCGATGCCCAGCGATTGGGAGAAATAGGGCAGCAAGCTCATCGTGGCGAACTCGGTGGTTCCGATGGCGAAGCTGCCGACAGCAAGGGCAAGCAGCACCAGCGCGGGCCGGTGCTGCGTAGAAACAGGGTGGGACATGTGATTACTAGGGGGGAGTCACTGAAATGTTGCGGCGCAACAGCGTCATTGTAAGCACCCTAAGCTGTCATTTGAATGTCTGCCGCGTAACAGGAGGCCTGTCCGCGGAACGGGGCGTCCGATTGCCGGCCGCCCCGTTTGCCACCCGACGCGCCTACTGGCTGAGATCCACCGCGTAACGCGACAACTGCGTGGTCGCGTCCGGCGTGGCGTCATACACCGACACGTTGGTCACGCCATGCGCGGCAGCCATCGCCACCGTGCCAGGCACCGACCAGAACACCACCGGCCCGGCGAGCGCGCCCAACTGCTTGAAGCGCCAGCTGCGGTCCAGGCCGTAAGTGGCGAGATCCAGTGCCGGGTTCTTCTTGATGTAGCTGATCAGCACATCGCGGCTGGCGTCGGGGGCTTGCAACACGATGTCGCCCTTGCCGCCGGCCAGGCCGGGGAAGTCGCCGCCGCCGCTGGCGCGGTAGTTGTTGGTGACGACCAGGAACTGCGCAGCCGGGTCCAACGGCACGCCCTGGTACGTCAACCCCGAGATGCGCGAGCCCTTGGGCTGGCTGACGTCGATCTCGTACGTCAGCGCATTGCCTGCCGCGTACAACACGTCGAAGTTGAAGGTGGGGAAGCTGGTGTCGACCAGGTCTTGCGGAGCGACCTGGGCCGGGTCGATCTGCTTGAACTGTTCGGCCGTCTTCTCCAGCCATTGGCGCACGATGGCGCCCGTCACCCGCACGACCTGCAACGTGTTGGGATACAGGTAGAGGTCGGCGGCGTTGTTGATAGCCACGTTGCCTTGCTTGACGAACGTGAAGTCGCCCGGGCCGTTGCGGCCCCCCTTGAACGGCGCGGCGGCGGACAGGATCGGCAGGTTGCCGTAGGCCGGGCTGTTCTTGGCGATGTAGTCCGTCAGATAGTCGATCTGCGCCATGTTCACGATCTGCAAGGCCGACACGTCGCCCGTCAGCGCGTAATAGGTGGCCATGTCGAACTGGCTCTGTCCGATCGGCGTCTTCACGTAGGCGATGGTGGCAGTGTGCTCGGCCTGCACCAATTGCTGCACGGCGGTGTCCGAGGCCACGTAGGTTGCCGGCGTGGCGCCGTTTTGCGCGGTCAGCCGCGTCGAGATGCGCTGCACGCTGGTCGCGTCCTTCTGCACCTTCCAACCCTTGTCATAGGCGAGCTTCAGCGTGATCTGGCCCAGGTTGTTGCCCCATTGGCCGGCCTGCACCGCGGGCACGCCGTTGATCAGGCCCTTCTCCAGATCGATGCCGGGTTGGCCGCGGAACTGGGACGTGGCGCTGGTGTCGGGGAACAGCAGGTGCTGGTGGCCGGTGATCAGCGCGTCGATGCCCGGCACCTGGCTCAGATAGCCCGCGCCGTTCTCCATCGACGGGCTGTAGGCCGTCTTCATGTCGATGCCGCCGTGCGCCAGCGCCACGATCAGGTCCGCGCCTGCGGCCTTCATCTCGGGTACGAAGCGCTGCGCCGTTTCCTTCCAGCCGGTGACTTCCACGTGGCCTTCCAGATTGGCCTTGTCCCATTGCAGGATGGGCGGCGGCGCAAAGCCGATGACGCCCACCTTCAGCGGCACGTCGATCGTCTTGCCGTTGGCATCCGTGGCCTTGAAAGTCTTCTCCAGCAACACCCAGGGCTTGAAGATGGGCTGCTTGCTGGCGGCTGAGACGACGTTGGCCGACACGAAGGGAAAGCCCGGCGCCGCGCAGTCCTTGGCGCCGGCGGGATTGGTCTGGGCCGTGCCCTTGCCGATGCCGGCCAGGCCGAAATCCACGTTCGTGATCTGCGACAGGAAGGGCAGGCCATAGTTGAATTCGTGGTTGCCCATCGTGCCCGCGTCGTAGGCCAGCAGCTTCATCTGCTTGTAGATGGCGATCATGTCCGAGCACTGCACGGGAGACACCAGCGCCTGGTAGTCGGACAGCGCGGTGCCCTGGATGGTGTCGCCATTGTCGAACAACAGGGTGTTGGCGTATTGCTTGCGGGCGTTGGCGATGAGCGTGGCGGTGCGATCCACGCCATAGCTCTTGTCTTCGGCCAGCTTGTAGTAGTCGTAGCCCAGCACGTTGGCGTGCAGATCGGTGGTGGCAAGAATCGCCAGATCCAATGCGGCGCCTTGCGGCACGCTGGCTTCGGGCGGGGGCGTGACCGTGCCGGCGTCATCGTCGTCGTCATCGCCGCCGCAACCGGCCAGGCCGGCTGCAAGCGTCAGGCTGGCGGACACCGCAAAGAGCTTTCGTACGTATGGCTTCACCGTCTTTCCTCCGGGTTTGAAGGAGATCGATTTTGGGGACAGTGTGTGACCTGGGAGTGACATGCCGGTTGGGAGGCGGCTTGCGGGTTCGCGCACGGGTGGCACAGGGTGGCTGACGCTGAACTGAATTGGACGCTCGTCTCATTTATCGTGGCCGGCACACAACGGAATGATAAATAAATTGCGAGTGATTCTCATTGTCAAGAAAATGGCAACTCGTTCCATTTCAAACGACTTCAGAAAGACCTGTCACGGCCATGCACGCCCCACGTTCCCTCTCCGCAGCACTGCTTGCCCTGGCGCCGTTCGCCAGCCCGGCCCCCGCACACGGCCAGTCCAACACGCCGACCTTGCCGGCCGTCAGCGTCGTCGGCACCGACGATGCGCAAAAAAGCTACAACCCGCCGGACTCCACCAGCGCGACCAAGATCGACGCGCCGCTGCGCGACATCCCGCAGACGGTGAACGTGGTGCCCGCCGAAGTCATGCGCGACCAGCACGCGAATTCGATGCAGGATGCCTTGAAGAACGTGCCGGGCGTCAGCTTTTCCACCGGCGACGGCCAGCGCGACCAGGTGTCGATCCGTGGTTTCACCGCCATTGCCGACCAGTTCGTGGACGGCTTCCGCGACGACGCGCTGTATTTCCGCGACCTGTCCAACGTAGAGCGCATCGACGTCATCAAGGGCCCGGCGGCGGTGCTGTATGGCCGGGGCTCGTCGGGCGGGCTCATCAACCGCATTACCAAAAAGCCGGGCGAAGACATCTCGCAGATGGGATTGAGCTACGGCGGCTGGAATGACCGCCGGCTGGACCTGGACCTGGGGCGCGCGAATGAAAGCGGCAGCATGGCCTGGCGGCTGACCGGCGCCGTCGAGAAGGGCGACAGCTATCGCGACAAGCAGTTCCTGGACCGCAAGGCCATTGCGCCGTCGGCACAACTGCGCCTGGGCGAAGACACGACGTTCCTGATCCAGACCGAATTCCTCGAAGACCGCCGCATTACGGACTTCGGCATTCCCGCCTATCACGGCCGGCCCGTGGATGTGGACCCATCCACGTATTACGGTGCCGAGAATGCGCGCGACGTGGACTATTCGCAGGCGCGCGTCCAGTCCTACGCCGGCACGCTGAACCATCGCTTCAACGAAAACTGGTCGCTGCGCAACGCCACGCGCTACTACCACTACACGCTGAACCGCAACAACACGCTGCCCGGCGTCGTGAACGAAGCCGCGCAAACGGTCACGCTGAACCGGTCCAACGTGCTGCGCGACGAACATGGCTGGACCAACCAGACCGAACTGATGCAGCGCGCGCAGTGGGGTTCGGTGCGCCACGACATCCTGTATGGCGTGGAAGTGGGCCAGCAGAACAAGGACCTGGTGAACTATTCCGCCAACGCCGTAGCCACCGTCAACCTGTTCAATCCGGTGCTGCCGACTTTGCCCTTGCAGATTCCCGGCAATCCGGGCACGAGCAACTTGGGCCGCTTCAATACGCTGGGCCTGTATGTGCAGGACATGGTGTCGCTGGGCGACCACTGGAAGGTGCTGGGCGGCGTGCGTCACGACCGCTTCGAGCAGAAGACGGAAGACCGCCGTAATGGCACGGACCTGGCCCGCACGGATTCCAACTGGAGCCCGCGCCTGGGCTTGGTGTTCCAACCCGATACGGTGCAGTCGTACTACGTGTCGTGGAGCCAGTCGTACCAGCCGTCGGGTGAAGCGTTCTCGCTGGCGGCCAACAATGCGGATCTGGCGCCCGAGAAGACCACCAACTATGAAGTGGGCGCCAAGTACGATTTCCTGGACGGCAAGCTGTCGACGACCGTGTCCGTCTTCCGACTGGAACGCACGGATATCAAGGTGACCAATCCGGTCACCAACACGCTCGTGCCGGTGGGCACGCAACGGACCGACGGCGCGGAATGGACGCTGTCGGGCGACCTGTCCAATGGCTGGCGCGCCATGCTGGGCTACGCCTATCTGGATGCGCGCGTCACCAAGTCGGTGGCTCGCGACGCGGGGCAGGACGTGGAAGGCAAACGCGCCACCTTGACCCCGCGCCATGCCGCCAATATCTGGGTCACCAAGGACCTGGGCGAAGGCTTTGGCGCGGGCGCCGGCCTGAACCTGGTGGGGGCGCGCTTTGCGAACCCCGGCAACACGGTCACGTTGCCGGGCTATGTGACGGCGGATGCGGCCGCGTGGTGGCGCAAGGGCCCGTACGCGGTCCAGTTGAACGTGTACAACCTGTTCGACGCCGGGTATATCGTGTCGGCGCACGGCAGCAGCCCGAACCTGAACATGCCGGGCGCGCCGCGCAACGCCATGTTGAGCTTGCAGTATCGGATGTAGCCGTCAGCGCAAGGGCGATTCCCGGGTGAGGCTGTCGGTTTCCAGTGCCGCCAGCCCGTCCAGGAAACGCCAGGCGAAGGAGCCCGGGCCGTCGGCCAAGGCCCCGGCGCGTTGGCCGGCGATGCCGAAACACGACAGCGCGGCCACGGCGGCGGTGTAGGGGTCACTCTTGGAGACGGCCGCGAAGGCGCCGACCAGCGCGGTCAGGGCGCAGCCCGTGGCAGTGACGCGCGGCATCAGCGCGGACCCGCCCGTGATGCGAACGGCGCGCAGGCCGTCGGTGACGTAATCGGTTTCGCCGGTAACGGCCACGACCGTTTGATGCGCGGCGGCGATGGCCTGCGCGGATTGTTCGGCCTGCGCCACGGCGTCGCGTGCATCCACGCCTTTGCCCGCGCTTTGGCCGCCGGCCAGCGCAATGATCTCCGAGGCATTGCCGCGGATGATGGCAGGGCGCAAGGCCAAGAGACGCTGGACGGCGTCGCGGCGGAAGGCGGTGGCGTGATGGGCTACCGGATCAAGCACCCACGGGATGCCCGCCTGGCGGGCCGCATCCGCGGTCAGCAGCATGCTTTCCAGCCAGGGCGCGGACAGCGTGCCGATGTTGATGACTACCGCGCCGGCGATCCGCGCGAATTCCGGTGCTTCGTCCGTAGCGTGAACCATCGCGGGCGACGCGCCCATCGCCAGCAGCACGTTGGCGGCGAAGTTCATGGAGACGAAATTGGTCAGGCACTGCACCAGCGGCGCGTCGCGGCGGACGGCCGCGTAGAGATCTTGCGACGCCCGGGCCAGGGCGGCGTTGTCGGAAAGGGAATCAGCCATGCGCAAAGGGGATCAGGGGGATCTGCGTATGGTCTGGCTGGCGAGCGGCCTTGTCAAGCCGGGTGCGGCGCCCGCATCGGGGCGTGCGCGGTGAGGCCGCCTGCCGCCACCCTATGCCGCCCGCGCTTGCTCGCGCGCCAGGGCGTGGCGGTTGGGCGGCCGTTGCAGGCCCAGGTGTTCACGCAGGGTGGTGCCCTGATATTCGGTGCGGAACAGGCCGCGGCGGCGCAGTTCCGGCAACACGTGTTCGATGAAATCGTCCAGGCCGCCAGGTAGCCAGGGCGACATGATGTTGAAGCCGTCGGCGCCGCCTTCCTCGAACCATTGCTGCAGCTGGTCGGCGATGCTTTGCGGCGTGCCGACGACCTGCTGGTGGCCGCGTGCGCCGGCGATGCGCAAGTAGAGGTCGCGGATGGTCAGGTGCTCGCGCTGGGCCAGGTCAATCAGCAACTGTTGGCGGCTTTTGCCGCCGTTCGTTTCGGGCAGAGACGGCAGCGGCCCATCCACGGGGTAGGCAGACAGGTCGATGCCCCCGATCATGTTCGACAGCAGCGACACGCCCACGACAGGATGGATCAGGTCCTGGAGCGTCTGGAATTTCTCTTCGGCTTCTTCCTGCGTGCGCCCGACGATGGGGAAGATGCCCGGCATGATCTTGATGCCGTCGGGGTCTCGGCCGTATTGCGCCGCGCGCTGCCTGATGTCGCCGTAGAACTCGCGCGCCTGGCCGAATGTTTGATGCGCCACGAAGATGACTTCGGCCGTGCGCGCCGCCAGGTCGCGGCCGGCCTCGGACGCGCCGGCCTGCACTACGACCGGCCAGCCTTGGGGCGAGCGTCCGACGTTCAAGGGGCCGCGGACCGAGAAGTGCCTGCCTTTGTGATGAAGCGCGTGGTGTTTGCCGGCATCGAAGAATTCGCCGGTGTCCTTGTCCCGGATGAACGCGTCGTCTTCCCAGGTGTCCCACAAGCCCGTCACGACGTCGTAGAACTCCTCGGCGCGCTGGTAGCGCAGCGGGTGCGCCACGTGGGTATCCAGATTGAAGTTCTGCGCTTCGCCTTCGCCGCTGGAGGTGACGAGGTTCCAGCCGGACCGGCCGCCGCTGATCAGGTCCAGCGACGCGAACTTGCGGGCCACATGGTAGGGCTCGTTGTAGGTCGTGGATACCGTGGCGATGAGTCCGATGCGTTCGGTGACCGCCGCGAGCGCGGACAGGAGCGTGAGCGGTTCGAAATGCTCGGCGCGAGCCGTGCGCGAGAGCGAGGCGCTGTGCGTGTTGCGCACGCCGACCGAGTCGGCGAAGAAGACCGCGTCGAATTTGGCGGCCTCGGCTTTGCGCGCCAGGTCCACATAGTGCCGGAAGTTCTGGCCGGCGTCAGCCGAGGCATCGGGGTGGCGCCACGCGGCGATGTGGTGGCCGGTCTGCATCAGAAAGGCGCCCAGCTTGATTTGACGGGAGGGAGTGCTCATCGGGTTTCCAGGTCAATGGGGGAGGGGGGCAGGGCTACCAGGCCATGCGCAGGCGGTCCAGGGCAGGCAGCGTGCCTACCGTGGCCGTCAGGGCGCCGGGCGGCGGCAGGCGCTCGTTGTCGGCGATGCGGCCATCGGGGTCGAGGAAGTCCCCGAGCACGTCGTCGCGCAGCCGGATGAAGCGCAAGTCGCTGCGGTTGCGCGGATGCGGCAGGTCGACGTCGACGATGCGGCGGATGCGCCCCGGATGCGGCTGCATCACCACGACGCGGTCACCCAGGAACACGGCCTCTTCCACGTCGTGGGTGACGAGGATCATTGTGATCTGCTCTTTTTCCCAGATGCGCTGCAACTCGTTCTGCAAGCGCGAACGCGTCAATGCGTCCAGGGCGCCCAAGGGTTCATCCAGCAGCAGCACGCGCGGCCGATTCACCAGGCCGCGCGCGATGGCCACGCGCTGGGCCATGCCGCCCGAGATCTGGTGCGGAAAGGATTTCTCGAAGCCTTGCAGCCCGACCAGCGCGATATGCTCGGCCACCAACTCCTTTTTCTCGGCCTTGGTAAGCGCCGCATTGCGCAGGCCCGCCGCGATGTTGCGTTCCACATTGAGCCAGGGGAACAAGCGATGGTCCTGGAACACGATGCCGCGGTCCAGTCCGGCGCCCCGCACGGGCTTGCCGTCCAGCAGAATCTGGCCGGCGTAGTCGTCGTCCAGGCCCAGGATCAGGCGCAGCAGGGTCGATTTGCCGCAGCCGCTGGCGCCCACGATGCTGACGAACCGGCCCGCGGGCACGTCCAGGTTGATGTCCTGCAGCACCTGCAGGGCTTGTGCGCCGTCGCCGCTGCCGGCATAGCGCTTGCCCACGCCGCGGATGCTCAATTCCTTGCCGAAGGTATCAGTCATTCGTTTCCTTCCGTTGTCATGCGGCGCCGAAACGGTGCCGCGCCAGCCGGCGCTCCAGCGCGCGGGCCAATGCGTTCATGGACCATCCCACCATGCCGATCACGAACATGCCGAAGATCACGAGATCCATCTGGAAATGCTCGCTGCCTTCGATCAATGTGTTGCCAATGCCGTGGCCGGCCACCAGCAGGTATTCGGCTCCGATCGTGGCCAGCCAGGAATAGATCAGCGCCAGGTAGACGCCGGTGAAAATCGAGGGCGCGGCCGCCGGCAGCACCACATGCAGCAGCGTCTGCCAGCGCGAATAACCGAATACGCGGGCCACTTCCAGCAGCGAGGCCGGCGTACTGCGGATGCCGTCGCAGGTGTTGACGACGACAGGCACCAGCGCCGCCAGCGACAGGAAGGTCACCTTGGCGACGTCGCCCAGGCCGAACCAGACCGAGATCAGCGGGATCCACGCAAACAGCGATATCTGCTTGAAGGTGTTGAAACTGGGCCCGACGAGCCGGTTGAACAACGGCAGCAACCCCAGCAGCGCACCCAGCGCCAGGCCCAGCGTGGTGCCGATCGCAAAACCCGTCAGTTCGCGCGCCAGGCTGGCGCTGAGCGCCCGCCACAATTGGCCCGAGGCGATCTGGCTGGCGGCAGTGTCCAGCACCTTGCCCGGAGACACCAGCAACGGCGTCGACACCCATTCCAGATGCGCCGCCGCCCACCACACCGTAATGGCCAGCGCAGGCAACACCAGGCCGCGCCAGCGGGCGCCCAGCCAGGCGCGCCAGGCGGGTGCCCGGCGCGACGCCGGGGCAAGGCCGGTCTGATCGGGGGTCATAGGCGGGCTCCGGTGTTCGATACGCCCAGGCGGGTGGCCGCCTGGTTGGCGCTGACGCGGGCTTCGGCCAGATCCAGCAGTTTGTCGATGGCGTAGCCGATGGCGCCCACGACGATGACCGCGGCCATGACCAGATCCAGCTGGAACAATTGCCGGCCATAGACGATCAGGTAGCCCAGCCCTTCGCTGGAGGCGACCAGTTCAACCACGACCAGCGACAGCCAGGCCTTGGTGAAGCCCAGGCGCAGGCCGGTGAAGAGCGTCGGCAAGGCATAGGGCAGCACGACTTCCAATACCTGTTGGCGGCGCGTGTAGCCGAAGACGCGCGCCACTTCCAACAGGCTCGCCGGCGTCTGCCGGAAACCCTGCAGGGTGTTGAGCGTGACGGGCACCAGCGCCGCCTTGGCGATCAGGATGTATTTCAGCGGTTCGCCGATGCCCACCAGCAGCAGCACGAAGGGCAGCCAGGCCAGCACGGGGATCTGCACCAGCGCGTTGAAGGTGGGCAGCAGATAGGCCTCGAGCGGACGCCACAGCCCCATCGCGGCGCCCAGCGCCAGGCCCAGGGCGCTGCCCACCGCGAAGCCGACCAGCACCCGCTGCAGGCTGGCGTGCACGTTCAGCCAAAGGTCGCCGCTGGTGTACAGGTCTTGCAACGTCAGCCAGACGAAGTGGGGCGACGGCAGCACTTGTTCGGATATCCAGCCCTGCGACGCGCCCAGTTGCCATAGAACAAGCAATGAGACGGGCAGCAGCCAGGGCAGCAGGCTGCCGCCCGCATGGCGCAGCAGCGCGTAGGGGGCGCGGCCGGCACGTCGCCTTGCGGACGCGGGCGAAACGGCTGCGGGCGATGCGGGGGCGTCCAGGGTGTTTTCTGCCATGGCGCCTCCTTATCGCGCTGGCGCGGCGGCGGCCTGGCGCTCGCCTGCCGCGGGCTTTCCTTGCGCGTTGAAGGCGGTCCAGCGGCCGGTCAGATTGGCCTTCTGCAGCGCGGCATTCAGGTAGCGCGGTTCGAACCAGCCGTCCACGCTGACCGGGCGGC
Source organism: Achromobacter sp. (assembly GCF_057314935.1). NCBI lineage: Bacteria > Pseudomonadati > Pseudomonadota > Betaproteobacteria > Burkholderiales > Alcaligenaceae > Achromobacter > Achromobacter sp. Next base: position 4,056 of record NZ_DBHKZA010000044.1, on the reverse strand, counting down.
GGATCAGCTTCAACTTGAGCGCGTCGTCGGCCACCGCCTGATAGCGCGCCGTCAGGAATTCATCGAGCAGCGGCGAATTGCGGACGGCCAGCGTGTCGCCGTCGAATTCCGCCTGCCAGGAGGCGTATGGCGTGCCGCTGCGCGCCCAGATATTGAACAAGGCGTCGCGGTTCTGTTCTTCCGACGACCACTGCGCGGCGCGCACGAACACGTCGACCACTCGTTGCACCGCATCGGCATTCTCCTTTTCGAAGTCCTCGCGGACCAGCAACGCCGCCTGCCGCGTGAAAGAGGGATCCTGGCCTTTGGTGGAATAGATGATGCGCGCCAGGCCCTGGTCGCGCAGCTTGAAGTACTCGTAGCCGCCGAACGCCGCGTCCACGCCGTTGGACACCAGCGCCGCCTGCGCGCTGCCGCCGTCCAGGTTCACGCCCTTGATGTCGCGTTCGGTCAGGTTCTTCGAGGCCAGCACATTGATGGCGACCAGGTGCCCGTTCGTGCCGCGGAAGATCGAGACCTTGCGGTCCTTCAAGTCCTCCAGGCCATTGAGCGTAGAGTCCTTGGGCGTGGACACATACAGGTTGTTGCGCACGCCGCTGCCCAGCAAGATGCGGGTCTTCAGGCCGTTGGACCGGCCCACCACCGCGGGCAGGTCGCCCTGGTAGGCGAAATCGATCTGCTTGTTCGACAGGGCCTCGTTCACGGCGGGGCCGGCGCCCTTGAAGAACAGCCATTGCACCTGGGTGCCGGTGCCCTTGAAGGCTTCCTCCAGCCAGTTGTTGGCGCGGGCGACGCCGCCGGGCGACCCGCCCCACGTGATCGGATCGCCGCCGCCGGCGGTCGCCACGCCGATCCGGATCACATCGGGCGCAGCCAGCGAGACGGCACTGGCGGCGCACAAGGCGACGCCCAGCAACAGGCGTGAAATCAAGCGGGCAGAGGGCAGGATGCGCATGGTTGTTCCGTATGAAGATGAAAAGCGGGGATGAACGAAGCCGGTCCGCGCCGGAAACGGCCAGACCGCCGTCCGCCTGAGGCGGACGGAAAGTGACGGCGATGAATGACGGCTCAGGCGGCGGGCGCTTGCGCCTGCAGCGTCTTCTCGATGCGGGTGCCTTTGAAGAACTGCGGATGCGCCTGGGTGTAGAAGCGGTAGGGGTTGTCGAAGACCAGGGCTTTGAAATCCGCCTCGGTGATCACGCCTTGCTCGACCAGGTCCCAGCTTTCGGCCAATGGTTCGGTCAGGTCCGGCACGTCCCAATGGCCCACATCGGACGACCAGATCGCATTGAGCTTCACGTTCAGCGGATTCACGCGTTCGTTGAAAGCGGCGCCAACCGTCCTGTCATCAGCCTCGGAACCGAAGTAGAAGCTGTCTACCCATCGTGTGCGGATGTCTTCGACGCTTTCGATGCCGGCGGCGGCGAAATCATCAAGCTCATCGCCCTGCGGATCGCGGCTGTGGGGCAGGGCAGAGACGCCAAGGCTGTCCGCCAGCAAGGTGGACTTGTCCACGGGGCGTCCTTGGAGCAGGTCTGCGCCGTAGCGTTCGAACAGGTCCGCCAGCAGGTCGATATCCGCGTTGGCGGGGTTGTAGTGCTGGACTGCGTTGCGGTTGCGCTTTTCCCAGCGGTCCACCAGATGCGCGTACACATGCGCGCCCCAGTCGGCGCCGCCTTCCAGCAGCGCCACGCGCAGGCCCGGAAAGCGGCGGGTGACGCCGCCGAAGAACAGCGCTTTGGCAAACGCCTGCGAGCCGTCGGCGAAGTGGCCGATGTGGTTGAACATGTAGTTGCTGATGGAGTGCCGCCCCGTCCAGCCCTGGCTGCCATAGTGTGTGGCCAGCGGTACGCCCAGTTCCACCGCCTTGGCCCAGAACGGGTCGTAGTCGTACTCGCTGTCCAGGCCGAAGAAATCCACGTAGGACGCATGGCGCGCGATGTCGGGGTATTGCGCAGGCGGGTATTTGTCGGCGAGGGCCTTGATCGGGCGGCGCACGCCGCCAGGTATGTTCGCGACCTTCAGGCCCAGCGTATTCACCGCGAACTCCAGTTCTTCGATGGCTTCCTGCGGGTTGACCATGGGAATGCCGGCCACGGGCGTCAGGCGGTCGCTGTACTTGCGGTACTGGTCCGCGTGGAAGTGGTTGATCGCGCGGTGCAGCGGCTGGCGGAATTCGTTGCCTGCGCCCAGCGGCGCCAGCACATCGTTGGGAAACAGGATGGAATAGTCCGAGCCTTGCTCCTCCAGCCGCTCGTACAGCAGCTCGGGCAAGGTGACGGTGGCCAGGTCCAGCGTGTTGCGCGTGACGCGCGCCCACCACGGGGCGCGCAGCGTGCGGTGGTATTGCCTTTCGTCGGGTGTCTGTTGGTACCAGTCCTTGCCCTCGGATTTCGTGGCGAAGCGCGAGCCCTGGGTCTTGCGCAAGATGTCCACCAGTTTGGCCCCGCCGTAATGCTGGATGTAGTCCTCCAGAACGGGCGCGTAGTCGTTGACGTGGACATCGGTATCGATCACCGGATAGGCAAGATTTGCCTTGACGGCGGTGGAACGGGATGCCTGGGTACGGTGCAGCCGGTCATTCATGGAGGTCTCCGAAAATGAAGCGAAGGCGGCGCCTTGCGGGTTGCGGCAACGGCAAGGTCGGCACGGACACGTCACAGTACGGGAGGGATTGGCGCGGCCAAACGACGGATTAGAAATGTCCTTCTGAGTGATGTGCTTATGGCGGGAGGCTTCATCCGGCGCGGGGGACGCTTGTCGGCCGGACGACGCCAGGGGCAGCAACGATTTAATTGACACCCGGGTAAATAAACAATAAATTAATTGCCATGGTGTTAATTAATTGGGGTTGCACATGGCAGACATCGAGAACGCCGCAGTGACGGCAGGCATGCGCGGGGCGTCTTGGGACGCCGAACTGATGCAGCGGCCGTATAAAGTGGTCCCGTACGCCTTGGGCACCGCGGATGGCCAGCGCACGCTGGGTTTCCTGTTCACGGCCACGGGTAAAGAGCGCAGCGTCGTTTCGCTGATGCATCCGCGCGAAATGTCGGTGACGCATTACATGGTCCCTGCTGTCTTGGACGCGGGTTGTGCATGCTGGGTGCAGGGCCCGCGCTCGATCGGCAATGACCTTCGCCTGGAGCATGAGATCGCCTTGTTCGACGTCGCTGCCGGCATGCAGCACCTGCGCAATCTCGGGTATGAACGCATCGTCCTTCTCGGGAACTCGGGCGGGGCGGGCCTGTATTCGCTATACAACCAGCAATCCCAGGCCGATGCGGCGCAGCGCATCGCCAAGACCCCGGCGGGCCGGCCCACCGGCTTGGCTGAACTGGACATGCCGCAAGTGGACGGGCTGGTGCTGCTGTCGCCGCACCCGGGGCAGGGCAAGCTGCTGATGTCAGGCCTGGACCCCTCGGTGCTGGATGAAAGCGATCCGATGCAGAGCGACCCGGCGCTCGACCCCTTCTCGCCGGCCAACGGGTTCGACCCGCAAGCGGGACGGGCGCACTACGAGCCCGCTTTTCTCGACCGATATCGCGCGGCGCAGGTGGAGCGCGTCAAGCGTATCGATCAACACGCGCGCACGCTGCTGGCCGACAAACAGTCGGCCCGCGCGAGGGTCAAGGCGGGATCGCAACTCGCGCCGGATCGGATGCAGGCGGCGTTCGCGCCGATCTTCCATGTCTGGCGCACCGATGCGGATCCCCGGGCTTGGGACTCCTCTTTGGATCCTTCGGATCGAAAGATCGGATCCCTGTGGGGCAAGGACCCGTTCGTGTCGAATTGGGGCAGCGTCGGTTTCGCGCGCGTCGTCACGCCGGAGTCCTGGCTTTCGACGTGGTCGGGCCTGTCGTCCAATGCATCGCTGGAGCGGACCTTGCCCGCCGCGGTCCAACCCACGCTGTTGATCGAATACACCGGCGACCAATGCACGTTTCCCGCCGATATCGCGGCCATCCATGAGCAGATCGGTTCCGCCGACAAAACCCACCTGCGGGTCCGTGGCAATCATCACGGCATGGCGCTGGGCAAGGACGAACCGGCGGG
>NZ_DBHKZA010000043.1:25531-51715 GCF_057314935.1 Achromobacter sp. | reverse complement strand
CTGCGATATAAGCGAACCGTTATGCGGTACGCTATGCGCTTTCCCTTTGCACGCCTCGTGCCATGACCCTGACGCGAAACCCCGAGGATTCCCCGCTGTTCATCGCTGCGCTGGCGCGCGGCATTTCCGTGCTGCGGGCATTCAGCGAAGGGCAGCCAGCCATGACGCTGCCGGAGCTTGCCGACGCCACGGGGTTGAGCAAGAGCGCGGTCCAGCGCTTTACCCATACGCTGTGGACGCTGGGCTACCTGCGCAAGGACCCGGTCAGCAAGAAGTTCTCGCTGGCGCCCTGGTCCCTGGAGCTGGGCATGAACTACGTGCAGACGAGTCCGCTGGTGCTGGGCGGCAACCCATTCCTGCACACGCTGAACCGCAACAGCCAGGAAACGTGCAGCCTGGCCGAGCCCGATGGCCTGGACATGGTCTACGTGGCGCGCTTCGCCACCCATAAGGAAATGTTCGTGAACATGCCGGTGGGCATGCGTTTGCCCTTGTACTGCACGGCGGCTGGCCGTGCCGTGCTGGCCAAGCTGGACCCGGGCGTCGCGCAAGACTTGCTGGAACGCTGCGACCGCAAGCCCTATACGGCCAATACGCTCACCACCCTGGACGCCTTGCTGGCCGAACTGGAGTTCGCGCGTCGCCACGGCTATGCCCGGTCCAACGGCGAGTTCTATCCGGGCGACATCACGGTCAGCGCGGCGGTTCTGGATGCCGGCGGCACGCCGCTGGGCGCCGTGAACGTCTCCGTTCCCTCCAGCCGTTGGTCGTTCGAACAGGCGCAAGCCGTCTTCGGTCCGCAAGTCGTGGAAACCGCGCACGCCATCAGTGCATCGCGCACGCTCGGCCGTTCGCATCCCTTCTATCAGATGGAGCCGCCGGGCGGCGCCCTGCGCGGGGCGATGCCGCCGCCCGACGACGAGGCCTGATCCCGTCCTGCTTGCCGCATTCCGGTGCAGTGCATGCACCGGAGCAGGGCGCGCTCGCGCCTATTCCATACTAAATTGATCGACTATTTTTTTAGACCTCTAGGGGGAACTCCCTAATTGGCGCATCGGCTTCTTGCTTGCTAATCTGTTTATGACACGAACGTATCGCACAGCGATTCGATCGAATCTAAATAAAGTTCATGTCCGAGATTTTCCGGACGGGGCATGCCCAGGAGCCGCTGTGCCGCAGTCATCTGAAGTCAGTTTCAATCCCGTCGCCGGATTCATGGGTTTGCCGTCTGCCCGCGAGGCGGGGGCGGGCAAGGCGCGCGCTTGCGTGGTGGGCATCCCATTCGATTGCGGCACGCATCCGTTTCGCGTGGGGTCGCGGCAGGGTCCCGACGCGATCCGCGAGCAGTCCCGGCTGCTGCGCCCCGTCGACATCTTTCGCCGCAACGGCATCGACAATCCGCCTGAATTCCTGCGCGCGATCGACGTGGGCAACGTCGTCTGCCATCCCGGCGACCCAGATGCGTCCTATCCGCTGATCGAAGCGGGCATCGGCGCCATCCTGGACGCGGGCGCCATTCCGATCTCGATGGGGGGAGATGGCGCGGTGACGCTGCCGCAATTGCGCGCCGTGGCGCGCCGCCATCCGGATTTCGTCGTGCTGCATTTCGATTCGCATACCGACACCTATCCCATCCCCGGCTACAACACGGCCACGACCTTCACGCGCGCCGCCGAAGAAGGGCTGCTGGACGTGGCGTCCAGCTTCCACGTGGGCACCCGCGGCAGTTCCTTCATGCCCGGGGTGCTGGAATTCGGGCGCGAGGTCGGCTACACGATCGTGCCTTACGACGACTTCGACCGGGATCAGAAGGCCACGCTGGCGGACATCAAGCAGCGCATCGGCCAGCGCCCGGTCTATCTGTGCTTCGACATGGACATCTTCGACCCTTCCTGCGCGCCCGGTGTGTGCACGCCGGAGTGGGGCGGGTTGTCGGCCAAGGAAGGGCTGGCGCTGCTGCGCCAGCTTGCGGGCCTGAACTTCGTGGCGTTCGACGTCAATACCGTGTCGCCGCCGCAAGACGTGCAGGGGGCCACGGCCTTCCTGGCCGCCACCGTGATGCAGGAATTCTGCGCGTTGGCGGCGGTAGCGGTGCAGCAGTACCCGCAAGGGCGTCCGGCCTGAGCCGTCGCGTCCGCGGCATTCATTCATCCAAGGGGAAAACGATGAAACTCAAATCCATCCTGCTGGGCGTGGCAGCGGCCAGCCTGCTGATCCAAACCGGCGCGCAGGCGCGCACGCTGGACGAAGTGCGCGCCGACAAGAGCCTGGCCATCGTCACCACGGCATCCGCGCCGCCGCACGGATTCAAGAATCCGAAGTCGAACCAGTTGGAAGGCATCATGGTGGACGTGGCCGCTGGCGTGGCCAAGCACCTGAAGGTGTCGGACAAGCTGTCCGACGTGCCGTTCTCGGGTCTGATCCCCACGCTGACCTCCGGGCGCGCCGACGTCATGTCGGCGCCGCTCTTCATCACCGAAGAGCGCGCGCGCGCCATCGATTTCTCGGCGCCGGTCTACGAGTGGGGCGAGGGCGTGGTGGTCAGCGACAAGGCGGCCAAGAAGTACGCCAAGTTCGAAGACATGCAGGGCCAGCGCGTGGGCGTACTGGTGGATTCGGTGCAGTTCAACATGATCAAGGACATGCCGGGCACCAAGGTCACGACCTACCAGGACTACTCCACCTTGCTGGCGGATGTGCGTGCCGGCCGCATCGACCTGGGCATCGTGGACCCGCCCAGCATCATCTACCAGATCCAGACCAAGAACATCCCGGGCGTGAAGCTGGACACCGGCTATCAGCCGCAACGCAAGTGGCAGGTCGGCATGGCCGTCCAGAAGGGCAACGCCGCGCTGCTGGAAGCCGTCAACAACGCGCTGGCCGAGATGCGCACGAACGGGGAAATGGCAGCCATCGGGAAGAAGTGGGGCGTGTCGGACCTGATCAGCAAGTAAGCGCCGCAACGGCACGGATAAGGAGCACGATTTGGATCTCGCTACGCTGCGCATGTACCTGACCCCTTTGGCCGAGGGCACGGTCTGGACTCTGGCGCTGTTTTTCTGTTCGGCCTTTCTGGCGGTGGCGTTGGGCCTGGTCGTCTGCTTGTGCCGCTTGTCGCCCTCGCGGCTGTTGAGCCGCGGCGCGCGCTTTTATATCGAAGTGATACGCGGCACGCCGCTGCTGCTGCAGCTGTTCTACATCTACTACGGCTTGCCCGAGATGGGAGTGGTGATCAATGGCTTCGTCGCGGGCGTGTTGGGCCTGACGCTGAACTTCGGCGCCTATCTGGCCGAACTGTTCAGAAGCGGCATCCAGTCGGTGGATACCGGCCAGTACGAGGCAGCCCGCGCGCTGGGCTTGCGCAAGGTGCAGCGGCTGCGCCGCATCGTGCTGCCGCAAGCGCTGCGCACGGTATTCCCGGCGCTGGGGAACTACGCGCTGGTGCTGATCAAGGAGACTTCGCTCGTCGCCGTCATCAGCGTGTACGAACTGATGCGGGCGGGAGAAATGCTGGCCGGCGCGACGTTCCAGGCGCTGACGGTCTACACGATGGTGGGCGTCATCTATTTCGCCATGTGCAGCGTGCTGTCGTACCTGTTCCGGCGTTCCGAGAAGCGCTTGACCGTGCCGGGCTACTGGAGCGGCGCTGGCGAAAACCACGATATTTCCAAGGCCTGAAACGATGAACGCAACGAATGCCGCAACCCCGATCATCACGATGCAAGGCGTCAGCAAATGGTATGGCGACTTCCAGGTGCTGGACGACCTGGCACTGGACGTGTCGCCCGGAGAAAAGCTGATCCTTTGCGGTCCGTCCGGTTCCGGCAAATCCACCACGATCCGCTTGCTGAACCGGCTGGAGGAACACCAGAAGGGCCGCATCGTGGTCGACGGCATCGAACTCAACGAAGACGTGAAGAACATCGAGCGCATCCGGGCGGAAGTCGGCATGGTGTTCCAGCACTTCAACCTGTTTCCGCATCTGACGGTGCTGGAGAACTGCACGCTGGCGCCGCTGCTGGTCAAGGGCGTGCCGGCGGACGAGGCCCGTTCGCGCGCGATGGGCTACCTGGAGCGGGTACGGATTCCGCAGCACGCGGACAAGTATCCCGGCCAGCTCTCGGGCGGGCAGAAGCAGCGTGTGGCGATCGCGCGCGCCCTGTGCATGCAACCCAAGATCATGCTGTTCGACGAACCCACCTCCGCCCTGGACCCTGAAATGGTCAAGGAAGTGCTGGACACCATGGTCGCCCTGGCCCGCGACGGCATGACCATGGTCTGCGTCACGCATGAAATGGGTTTTGCGCGGGAGGTCGGCGACCGGGTCGTCTTCATGGACCAGGGCGCGATCGTCGAGGCCGACACGCCGGATAATTTCTTCAATGCCCCGCGTTCGGAACGGGCGCAGGCGTTCCTGGGGCAGATCCTGGGCTGACAGGCTAGCGGCGGTTATGCTAATTCCGGCTGGCGGAACGCTTGGGGCCGGATTCGGGAATGGTTCCATATCCGCAACCTGAAATGGCTCTACCGCGTTTTTGATACGCTACCTATCATGCATAACAGGCGGGCGCGCATGCGCCCGCATCGCCATTGAAAACGACTAGGGAAAATCATGAACGGCGCTGACAGTCTTTGCGATACCTTGCTGGCCAACGATGTGGACGTGTGTTTTGCCAACCCCGGCACGTCGGAAATGCACTTTGTCGCGGCGTTGGATCGCAAGCCCAAGATGCGTTGCGTGCTGGGCCTGTTCGAAGGCGTGGTGACGGGCGCGGCGGACGGCTACGCGCGCATGGCCGACAAGCCGGCCGCCACGCTGCTGCATCTGGGGCCCGGCCTGGGCAACGGCCTGGCCAACCTGCACAACGCCAAGCGCGCCCGCACCCCCATGGTCAACATCGTGGGCGACCATGCGACCTACCACGTGCAATACGACGCGCCGCTGACCAGTGACGTGGAAGGCGTGGCGCGGCCGATGTCGCACTGGGTCAAGCGCACGATGACCGCCACCGCGGTGTCCCCGGACGCCGCCGAAGCCATCGCCGTGGCGCGCCGCGCGCCCGGCAATATCGCAACCCTTATCCTGCCGGCCGACGCGGCCTGGACGGACCTGCCGGAGAACGCGCCGGCGCCGGTACTGGTCAAGGACGCGGCCCTGGCCCAGACGTCCGCCGACGCCGTGCGCGCCGCCGCCGCCGCGATCCGCTCTGGCGAGGTGACGGTGCTGATGCTGGGCGGCGCGGCGCTGCGCGAACGCGCGCTGAACGCCGCCGGCCGCATTGCGCGCGCCACCGGCGTGCGCCTGATGTCGGAGACGTCCAACCGCCGCATCGAACGCGGCGGGGCGCGTACGCCGGTCGACCGTTTGCCGTATCCGATCGACATGGCGGTCGCCAAGCTGAAAGACGTGAAGCATCTGGTGCTGGCGGGCGCCAAGGCGCCGGTGGGCTTTTTTGCGTACCCCGGCAAGCCCAGCCTGCTGGCGCCGCCGGACAGCAACCAGGTCGTGCTGGCGACCGCCGACCAGGATCTTGCGCACGCGCTGGAATGGCTGGCGGACGAGTTGGGCATTGCCGCGGACGCGCCGCGCCTGGCCACGCCGGCCGCCGCTTACGAGGTGCCGGCATCAGGCAAGCTGACCGGTGCCGCCGTGAACATCCTGATCGCGCATACCTTGCCCGAGCAGGCCATCGTGTGCGACGAGTCCATCACGCAAGGCCGTGAATTCCCGATCTACAGTGCCAGCAGCGCGCCGCACGACTGGCTGATGCTGACGGGCGGGGCCATCGGCATCGGCCTGCCGATGGCGACCGGCGCCGCCGTGGCGTGCCCGGACCGCAAGGTCATCACCCTGCAGGCCGACGGCAGCGGCATGTACACGCTGCAGGCGCTGTGGACCCAGGCGCGCGAGAACCTGGATTGCCTGACGGTGATCCTGGCCAACCGCTCCTACGCCACGCTGCATGGCGAAATGAAGAACGTCGGCGTGAAGGAACCGGGCCGCAATGCGCGCCGCATGCTGGACCTGGAAGAACCCTATCTGGGCTGGACGCACCTGGCCCGCGGCATGGGCGTGGAGGCGGTCAGCGTCGATACGGTGGAAGGTTTCGCCCGCGCGCTGGCCGACGGCCTGAAGCGCCGTGGCCCGTTCCTGATCGAAGCGGTCATCTAAAGGCGCCCCGCGCCGGGGCCTGTCGTGCTGTCGTGCCGACAGGCCCTAGACGCCCAGATAGCGCGTCAGCTGCCCGGGTTGCCGGGCGAGCGACGCGCTGTCGCCGTCCTGCACGATCAGGCCCTTTTCCATCACCAGGCAGCGGTCGGTGTGTTCCAGCACCGCCCGGTAGTTGCGATCCACGATCAGGGCCGACATGCCGGTGGCGCGGATCTGGCGGATGATCTTCCAGATCTCCGCCACGATCAGCGGGGCCAGTCCTTCGGTGGCCTCGTCCAGGATCAGCAGGTCGGGGTTGGTCATCAACGCGCGGCCGATCGCCAGCATCTGCTGTTCGCCGCCCGATAGCTGTTGCCCGCCGTGCCCCAGCCGTTCCTGCAGCCGCGGAAACGTGTCCAGCACGCGCGCGTACGTCCATTCCTGTCCACCGCGCACGCCGGGGCGCGCCGCGACCTGCAGGTTTTCACGCACATTCAGGTTTGGGAAGATGCCGCGCCCCTCGGGCACGTAGGCCACGCCCAGCCGCGCGATGGCGTGGGGCTGGGCGTGCGTGCAGTCGCGGCCGCTGACCCGTACCTGGCCTTGCGCGCTTTTCACCTGGCCCATCAGGCTGCGGATCAACGTGGTCTTTCCCATGCCGTTGCGGCCCACCAGCCCGACGGATTCGCCTGGCGCGATGTGCATGTCCACGCCGCGCAGCACGTGGCTGGCGCCGTAGTACACGTGCAGGCCGCCGGCTTCGATCAGTGCGTGCATGGCGCGGCTTCCTTTGCGTTGTCCTGCGTGTCTTCGCCCAGGTATGCCGTGCGCACTTGCGCGTTGGCGCGGATCTGGGTGGGTGTCCCGCTGGCGATGGCGGTGCCGTTGACCATCACCGTGATGGTTTCGGCAATGCGGAAGACGGCGTCCATATCGTGCTCCACCAGCAGGATCGCGTGTCCCGCCTTCAGGGTTTGCAGCAAGTCCAGGATGCGGTCCGTCTCTTCGGGGCCCATGCCCGCCAGGGGCTCGTCCAGCAGCAGCACTTGCGGTTCTCCCGCCAGGCACATGGCGATCTCCAGTTGGCGCTTGCGGCCATGCGGCAACAGGCCTGCAGCGCGGGCGGCGTCATCGGCCAGCCCGGTGCGTTCCAGCGCGTGACGCGCCAGGTCCGCGCTGTGCCGGCAATCCGCGGCGGGCCGCCACCAATGCCAGAAGCGCTGGCGGCCCGCTTGCGCGGCCAGCCGGCAGTTTTCGAACACGGTCAGTTCGGGAAACAGCGTAGACCGCTGATAGCTGCGCCCCAGCCCGGCACGCGCCCGTTCGGGCTGCCGCCAGGCGGTGACGTCGCGCCCGCCCAGCATGACCTGGCCGCTCGTGGGCGCCAGTTCCCCCGACAGGATGTTGATCAGCGTGGACTTGCCCGCGCCGTTGGTGCCGATCACGGCATGCACCTGGCCGCGGGCCAGGCCGAGCGAGACGCCGTTGACGGCGGTCAGGCCGCCAAAGCGGCGCGTGACGGCCGAGGCGGCAAGCAAGAGGTCAGACATGGGGTTCTCCCTGGATCGGCAGGCGGACCGGCGTGCGGGCGGAACTGGCCGCCGCCGCGGCGGCGCGTGCGCCTGCCGCGCGGGCCTCGCGGCGTTGCCGCCATTGCGCGGGCAGGCCGGCGATGCCGTTGGGCAGCATCGCCACGAGCGCGATGATGGCTAGCCCCAAGGGCAGATGCCAGTGACGGGCATAGTCGCCGAACAGCGCTTGCGACTGGAACAACTCCTGCATCAGCACCAGCGCCACTGTGCCGATGACGGCGCCCCCCAGGCTGGCCATGCCCCCAAGGATCACCATCAACAACACCAGCCCGGATTGTTCCCAGGCCAGCAGTTCGGGCGTGACGAACCCGTCTTTCAGCGCGAACAGGAAGCCGGCCAGGCTGGCCAGGGTGGCGCCCACCACATAGGCGGTCAGCTTGTAGGGGTAGGTCGAATAGCCGGCGGCCCGCATGCGCTGTTCATTGATGCGGATGCCGGCCAGTGCCGCCCCGAATGGAGAACGCCGCAGCAAGGCCAGAAAGCCCCACGTCAACGCCAGGCAGGCCAGAACGAAATAGTAGAACGTCGTGGCGTCGCCCAGGTCGAAGGGCATCCAGCCGGCAATCGACAGCTCGGGCCTGAAGTACAGGTAGATGCCGTCGCTGCCGCCGCCGACCTTGGTGTCGTGGAAGACGTAATACGCCATCTGCGCGAACGCCAGCGTGACCATGATGAAGTAGACGCCGCGCGTGCGCAGCGCCAAGGCGCCGGTCACGGCGGCGTAGGCGGCTGCCGCCAGCAAGGCCGCGGGCAGCAGCCACCACAGGCTGGCGGCTCCCGATTCGGGCGACAGCAGCGCCGCCGCATAGGCGCCGATGCCGAAAAACGCCGCATGTCCCAGGCTGACCAGTCCCGCGCCGCCGACCAGCAGTTGCAGGCTCAGCGCGAAGATGGCGTAGATCATGACCTTGATGGCCAGGCCGGTGTAGTAGTCGCTGCCGCTCCAGGCGAAGGCAGCCAACGCCAGCAGCGTTGCGACGGGTAGGAGTTTCATCATGTCGCTAGCCCTGTTTGAACAGCCCTTCGGGCTTGCAAAGAAGAATGAACGCCATCAACAGGTAGACGAGCACCCCCGCCGCGGACGGGAACAGCACCTGGCCGAAGGTCTCGACGAACCCCACCAGCATGGCGGCCAGGAACGCGCCGCGGATCGATCCGATGCCGCCGATCACCACCACGACGAAGCAGATGATCAGCACACCGTTGCCCATGCCGGGATACACCGACGACACGGGCGCGGCGATGGTGCCGGCCAGCGCGGCCAGCGCCACGCCCGCCGCGAACACCAGCCGGTAAAGCTTGTTCACGTCGATGCCCAGCGATCCGGTCATTTCGCGGTTGCTGGCGCCGGCGCGCAGCATCATGCCCAGGCGCGTGCGCGAGATCACCCAGTACAGCAGCAGCGCCACCGCGATGCCCACCGCCGAGATGAACAGCCGGTAGACCGGATACGTCATGACGCCGCCCAGCGAGATGCTGCCTTGCAGCCAGGCGGGCAACGGCACGCCGTGCACGTCGTTGCCCACCAGGATGCTGCGCAGTTCCTCGAACACCAGGATCAGGCCATAGGTCATCAGCACCTGCTGCAGGTGGTTGCGGTGGTACAGATAGCTGAAGAACGCCGCTTCCAGGAAGTAGCCCAGCACCGCGGCCAGCGCCACGCACACGGCAAGCGTCGCGATGAAGCCGCCGCCCAGCCAGCGGTCGATCACCGGCCCCAGCGCAAACGCCATATAGGCGCCGATCATGTAGAAGCTGCCGTGGGCAAGATTGATGATGCCCATGATGCCGAAGATCAGCGTGAGTCCGCTGGCCACCAGGAACAGCAGCAAGCCGTACTGGAAAGCGTTCAGGCTTTGGATGAGCAGGATGCTGATGTCCATGGGGCCTCCCGTGGCGGACGTGGCGTCAGAGTTTGCAGCCGCGGGCCGGATCGGCCAGCTTCTGCGCGGCGACTTCCACGACCTTGTTTTCCAAGCCGTCCACGCGGCGCAGATAGATGTCCTGCACCGGGTTGCCGGCGGCCGACAAGGTGAAGGGGCCGCGCGGGCTATCCACCGTCGCGCCGCGCATCGCGGTGCGGAAGTCGGCCTTCTTGGCGAAGTCGCCCTTGACGGCGGACAGGCCCGACTGCATCAGCTGCGCGGCGTCATAGCCCTGCACGGCGTACACGTCCGGCTGGGCGTTGTAATTCTTCGCGTAGTCGGCGCGGAAGGCGTTGTCGCGCGGCGTGTTCAGGCCGTCGGCATAGTGCAGCGTGGTCAACAGGCCTTGCGCCGACGCGCCTTGCGCCTGCAAGGTGCCGTCCGTGAGGAAGCCCGACCCATACAGCGGAATCGTCTTGTCCAGGCCGGCAGCGTGATAGTCCTGCACGAATTTCACGGCGCCGCCGCCGGCGAAGAACGTGAACACCATGTCCGGCTTGGTCGCGGCGATCTCGGTCAGGAGCGACTGGAATTCCACATTGGGGAACGGCAGGCTCAGTTCCTTGACGACCTTGCCGCCGGCCTTCTCGAAGCCTTCCTTGAAGCCGCCGATCGCCTCGTCGCCCGCCGCGTACTTCCAGGTGATGGTGACGGCCGTCTTGTGTCCCTTGGCAACGGCGACGGGACCCATCGCGTACGCCGGCTGCCAGTTGGTGAAGGACGTGCGGAAGATGCCGGGGCCGCACAGCGGGCCGGTGATGGCGTTGGCGCCGGCATTCGTCACGATCAGGGTGGTGTCGCTGTCCTTGGCGGCTTTGGCCAGTGCCATCGCCACCCCGGAGTGCACGGTGCCGATCAGCACGTCGACCTGGTCGCGCTTGATCAGGCGGTTGGCGTTCTCCGCGGCCTTGGCGGGGTTGGACTCGTCGTCCACCTTGAAGTATTCGATCTCGCGCCCGCCCAGCTTGCCGCCTTGCTCTGCGACGTACAGCTTGAAGCCGTTCTCGATGGCGGTGCCGAGCGCGGCATAGGTGCCGCTATAGGGCAGCATGAAACCGACTTTGATCTTGTCGGCGGCCTGCGCGCCGCTGGCGGCGAACGTCAGGGCCGCAGCGATCGCGGCCCGGGTCAGGGCGTGGTTCATGGTTTGTCTCCGTGCTTGTTATGGGCTGGCGTCACTGCCGGCCGGGTTTGTCCAACGCGCCGATGAAATCGGCGACGGCCTGGATAACAATGGCGGGCTGGTCCTTGTGCGGCGAATGGCGGCAGTCGGGAATCTCCAGCAATACGGTCTGCGGCGCATGGCGGCGGATGCCGCGAATCTGCGCCAGCGAGCCGTACTCGTCGTCCACGCCCTGGATCGCCAGCACGGGGCAGGCGATGCGGGGCAGATGATCTTCAATGTTCCAGCGGCGGAAATCAGGGTTCAGCCAGATGTCGTTCCAGCCCCAGAACGCCGAATCCACGTCTGCGTGGTAGCGGGCCAGGCGGCTGCGCAGGTCCGTTTCCAGATACGCCTGGCGCGCCAGCGCGATGTTTGCGACGGTGACGTCTTCGACGAACGTATGTGGCGCGGCCACCGCGATGCCGGCGACGGCGTCCGGGTGCATCGCGGCATACAGCAACGCGATCGATCCGCCGTCGCTGTGGCCGAACAGCACCGGCCTGTCGCGCCGCGCGTCCACGCCCAGCGCGGTCAAGAGCGCGGGCAGCACGTCGCGCGCCTCGCGGTGCATGAAGTCCACCGGCCATCGCTCCTGCGGCGGGCGCGGCGTGGATTGCCCGTAGCCCGAGCGTGATACGACCAGGCCACGGCATCCGGCGGCCTCGCACACTTGCAACGGCCAGTCCTTCCACATGGCGACCGACCCCAGGCCTTCATGCAGGAAGACCAGCAGCGGCGCCATGGCGCGTTCGGGCGCGATCCACAGGCACTCCAGGCGCTGCGCGCGGCCGGCGGCTTCGATGTCGGCGAAGACGTGGCGGGTCGTCAGGGCGCCCGCGGCCGCAGCGCCGTTCATAGCGTGGCCTCTTCAAGCTGGCGCAGGCGGAACCGCTGGATCTTGCCGGTGGCGGTCTTGGGCAGTTCTTCGGTGAAGTTGATCTGCCGCGGGTACTTGAAGGGGGCCAAGTGTTGCTTCACATAGCTTTGCAGGGCGGCGCCGGTGCTGGCGTCCGGTGCGAAACCCGGACGCAGCACGACATAGGCCTTGGTCTTGACCAGGCCGTCGTGGTCCGGCACGCCGATCACGGCGGCTTCCAGCACGGCTTCGTGCTGCACCAGGATGTTCTCCACTTCCACGGGCGAGACGTATTGGCCGCTGACCTTGATCATGTCGTCGCTGCGTCCCGCATACGTGTAGTAGCCGTCGGCGTCGCACGTGTACTTGTCGCCGCTTTTCAGCCAGTCGCCCAGGAAGCACTGGCGCGTCTTGTCGCGGTTGTTCCAGTACATCAGCGCTGCGCTGGGGCCTTTGATGTAGAGGTCGCCGATGGCGCCCGCCTCGACCGGCGCGCCGTTCTCGTCGCGCAGCTGGACTTCGTAGCCGGGCACGGGCTTGCCGGTGGTGCCGTAGCGCAACTGCCCGCTCTGGTTCGAAATGAAGATGTGCAGCATTTCGGTCGACCCGATGCCGTCCAGGATTTCACAGCCGAAATGCCGCGTGAAGCGCTCGCCGATGTCGCGCGGCAGCGCCTCGCCGGCCGAGGTGCAGACCCGCATCGCCACCTGTTCGCGCGGCGGCAGGTCGGGTGATGCCAGCATGCTGGCATACAGCGTGGGCACGCCGTAGAACACCGTTGGGCGATGCCGCGTCAGGCGCTGGAACACGGCTTGCGGGGTCGGGCGTTCGCCCATCAGCACCACAGTGGCGCCGACGGATAGCGGAAAGGTCAGGCCGTTGCCCAGTCCATAAGCGAAGAACAGTTTCGCCGCCGAGAACACCACATCGTCTTCGCGGATGCCCAGCACGGGCTTGGCATAGAGTTCAGCCGTGTGCCACAGGTTGCCGTGGGTGTGGACGACGCCCTTGGGTTTGCCGGTGGAGCCAGACGAATACAGCCAGAAGGCGATCTCGTCAGACAGCGTGCGCACGGCGGGCGCGATCGGCGCGGCGGCAAGCAGGGACTCGAATTCCAGGGCCTCGCCGGGCAAGGGGGCCGTGGGTTGCGACACCACCAGGTGTTCGGCGTCGGCGGACGCCTGTGCCAGCGCGGCCTGCAAGGTGGGCAGCAGGGCGCCCGACACGAACACGGCGCGCACGCGGCTATGGGCCAGGATGTAGGCGTAGTCGTCCGCCGTCAGCAGGGTGTTGACCGCCACGGGGACCACGCCGGCGTGCAACGCGCCCAGGAACACTACGGGCCAGTCGGCCGTGTCCTGCATCAGCAGCAGGATGCGCTCTTCGCGGCGCAGTCCCAGTTGGCGCAATGCGCCCGCCATGCGGGCCACCCGCTCCGCCAGTTCGCCATAGCTCAGCTGGCGCGTGTCGTCGATGTAAGCGGGCTTGGCCGCGCGTGGCGCATTCAGCGCGGCCAGGTAACTGGCGAAATTCAGTTCGGCGGGGCAGGTGTTCACGGTTGTCTCCTGATGTCCTGGTGGGGGCGGGCCATGGCTGTGTTTTTTTGTGGCCAGGCCGCGGGCGCGGGGCTAGCTGGCGGGCCGCGTGAATTCGATGTCGCCGCCGGGCAGCAGATACAGCACCAGGGCGCGTCCTTGCGTGACGGTCGGGCTGTGGGCGCTGCCGGGGCCGTAGACCAGCCAGCCGGCGCCGTGGCCGTCGAAGCGGGCGCCGTCGGTCAGCGGCATGATCAGGTCGATTTCGCCGTTGGGATGGGCGTGATGGGGGCCAGCCAGATCGTTCATGTCGACGACGTCCACCGAACAGCCGGCCAGATCGTCGGCGGGCTTGATGACGCGGCCATAGCGGATGCCGCCGCCTTCCCGGTTGCACATCCAGCCGTCGGCCACGCCCTGCCTACAGGCGGCGAAGATGTCCCGATAAAGGGCGCTGTGCGGGCCGGCCTCCTGGTTCAGCCGCGCTTGCAGCCCGTCGTCCAGCGGCTGGCCCGAGACCAGGCGTGTCGCCTCGCGCATCAGGGCATGGAATTGATCTGGCGTGCTCACCGGGACTCCTCCTTTACACTGTCGGCGCCTGAGATGCGGCATGAAATCAAGTGCTGCTTTTTTGCACACCCTGGCGGCTTGGAACTGCTTGGAGGAAAAATAGTGCTTCCACTGGATTGGGTCAAGCACTATAGTGCATAAAACAGGGCGTATCAGGGTATTTGCGGAGTCAGCCAAAACATGAATCAAGCGCTAGACGCGGCGCCATCCGAACCCAGGCGGGAAGCTTTCCTGGTGGCATTGGGCGAGCGGGTGCGCCGCTTGCGAGCCATACGCGGCATGACGCGCAAGGGCTTGTCGCAGGTAACCGGCGTGTCCGAACGGCATCTGGCCAATCTGGAGCACGGGGTGGGCAACGCCTCGATCCTGGTGCTGCTGCAGATCGCCCGCGCTTTCAATTGCGCGCTGGCCGAACTGGTCGGCGACGTCACCACGGAATCGCCGGATTGGCTGCTGATCCGCGAGTTGCTCAGCGGCCGCACGGAATCCGATCTGCAGCGTGCCCGCGAGGCCTTGACCCAGTTGTTCGGCGTGGGGGCGGGCGCACAGCGTCCCAACCGCACTCAGCGTGTGGCGCTGATCGGGCTGCGGGGCGCGGGCAAGTCCACGCTGGGCCAGATGCTGGCCGACGACTTGGGCTACCCCTTTGTCGAGCTGAACCGTGAAATCGAAAGGGTGGCCGGTTGCAGCATCCTCGAAATCCATAATCTTTACGGCCCCAACGCCTATCGCCGCTATGAGCGCCGCGCCCTGGAAGAAGCCGTGCAGATCTATCCGGAAATGGTGCTGGCCACGCCCGGCGGGCTGGTGTCCGAGCCGGCCACGCTGAATCTGCTGCTGGCGCATTGCTACACGGTCTGGCTGCGCGCCACCCCCGAAGAGCACATGGGCCGGGTGATGGCGCAGGGCGACTTCCGCCCCATGTCGGGCAATAACGAAGCGATGGCCGACCTGAAGCGCATCCTGGCGGGCCGCGAAGCGTTCTACGCCAAGGCCGACCTGACC
The DNA here is from genome assembly GCF_057314935.1 of Achromobacter sp. Taxonomy (NCBI): domain Bacteria; kingdom Pseudomonadati; phylum Pseudomonadota; class Betaproteobacteria; order Burkholderiales; family Alcaligenaceae; genus Achromobacter; species Achromobacter sp. The sequence goes on along the minus strand of NZ_DBHKZA010000043.1, from coordinate 36,916 downwards.
TGGGTCACCAGCAATCTGGAGGTGCAGGAGAGTTTTGCCGGCCTGCGCACCCAGGTGCGCAAAGCCTGCGGTCTGCCGCTATAGCGCACCCGGTACCCCGCAGCGCTGTCCGCAGCCATTCAAAAGGCCGCCTTACCGGGCGGCCTTTTTGCGTCCGGCGACCTGGCCGGTTCTGAGCGGCAATCTGCACTTTTATGCATGTCTTGCTTGACGCGTATTTTTTCCTGCACTAATCTGCACAATAATTCATGTGATGCAGTATTTTTCCTGTCCAGGCAGGGCGTACGAGGAGACACACTATGAGCAGCACCATCAACCGGGTCGATTTCCGGACGCAGCCCGAACACTACCGCCACTGGCGCCTGACGTTCGATGGCCCGGTCGCCACGCTGGCCATGGATGTGGCGGAAGACGGCGGCCTGCGCCCCGGCTACAAATTGAAGCTGAACTCCTACGACCTGGGCGTGGACATCGAACTGCACGACGCCCTGCAGCGCATCCGCTTCGAACATCCGGAAGTGCAGAGCGTGGTCGTGACCAGCATGAAGGACCGCATCTTCTGTTCCGGCGCCAATATCTTCATGCTGGGGCTGTCTTCCCATGCCTGGAAGGTCAACTTCTGCAAATTCACCAATGAAACGCGCAACGGCATCGAAGACTCCAGCCGCCACAGCGGCCTGAAGTTCATCGCCGCGCTGAATGGCGCCTGCGCCGGCGGCGGCTACGAACTGGCCCTCGCCTGCGACGAGATCCTGCTGATCGATGACCGTTCGTCGTCCGTGGCGCTGCCCGAGGTGCCGCTGCTGGGCGTGCTGCCCGGCACGGGCGGCCTGACCCGCGTGACGGACAAGCGCCGCGTGCGCCACGACCACGCCGACATCTTCTGCACGCTGGTCGAAGGCGTGCGCGGGCAGCGCGCCAAGGACTGGCGGCTGGTCGACGATGTGGTCAAGCCCGCGCGCTTCGAGGCCGCCGTGCGCGAACGCGCGCTGGCGCTGGCCGAAGGCAGCGACCGGCAACCAGGCGGGCAGGGCATCGCGCTGACGCCGGTGCAACGCACCGAAAGCGCGCAGAGGCTCTCGTACCGCTACGTCGACATCGAGCTGGACCGCGAGAAGCGCCAGGCCACCTGGACCGTGCGCGCCCCGCAAGGCCCGGTCGAATCCGAACTGGCGGACATCGTCGCCGCGGGGGCCGCCTGGTGGCCCTTGCAGATGGCGCGCGAACTGGACGACGCCATCCTGTCGATGCGCACCAACGAGCTGGACATCGGCACCTGGATCCTGAAGACGGAAGGCGACGCCGACGCCGTGCTGGCCGCCGATGCCGCGCTGCAGCGCCACGCCGGCCATTGGTTCGTGCGCGAAACCGCCGGCATGCTGCGTCGCACGCTGGCGCGCCTGGACGTGACGTCGCGCAGCCTGTTCGCGCTGATCGAGCCGGGCTCGTGCTTCGTGGGCACGTTGCTGGAACTGGCGCTGGCCGCGGATCGCAGCTACATGCTGGACAACGAGGACGAATCCGCGCCCGCGCAGATCGTGGTGGGCGAACGCAACTTCGGCGCCTATCCGCTGGTGAACGGCCAAAGCCGCTTGCAGCGCCGCTTCTATGAGGAAGCGGCCCCGCTGGAAGCTGTGCGGGCCCGCGCCGGGCAGCGCCTGTCGGCCGCCGATGCGCTGGACCTGGGCCTGGTGACCTTCGCGCCCGACAGCATCGATTGGGACGACGAGGTGCGAATGATGCTGGAAGAACGCCGCGCGCTGTCCCCGGATGCCCTGACCGGGCTGGAGGCGAACCTGCGCTTCGGCGGCCAGGAAACGATGGAGACACGCATCTTCGGCCGGCTGACCGCCTGGCAGAACTGGATTTTCAACCGTCCCAATGCGGCCGGCGACAAAGGCGCGCTGAAGCTGTACGGCAAGGGCGAACAGGCCGCATTCGACTGGAACCGGGTCTGAACAAGAAAAGGAGCGAGACATGTCTGGAATCAACTACACCGATAAGATCCCCAATAACGTCAACCTGTCCGGCGACCGCACCTTGCAACGCGCGCTGGAACATTGGCAGCCCAACTACCTGCAATGGTGGCAGGACATGGGGCCCGACGGTTCGCACGGTTTCGATGTTTACCTGCGCACCGCGGTCAGCGTGGAGCCCGACGGCTGGGCCAATTTCAACCACGTCCGCATGCCTGACTACCGCTGGGGGATCTTTCTGGCGCCGCAGGACGGCCAACGCAAGATCCACTTCGGCGAAAACATGGGGCGTGACGTCTGGCAGGACGTGCCCGGCGAACACCGCGCCAACCTGCGCCGCATCATCGTCACGCAGGGCGACACCGAGCCGGCCTCCATCGAGCAGCAGCGCCATCTTGGCTTGACCGCGCCGTCGCAGTACGACCTGCGCAACCTGTTCCAGATCAACGTCGAAGAAGGCCGCCATCTGTGGGCGATGGTCTACTTGCTGCACCGCTACTTCGGCCGTGACGGGCGTGAAGAGGCCGACGCGCTGCTGCAGCGCAGTTCGGGCGATTCCGACAACCCGCGCATCCTGGGCGCCTTCAACGAGAAGACGCCGGACTGGCTGGCCTTCTACATGTTCACGTACTTCACCGACCGCGACGGCAAGTTCCAGCTGTGCGCGCTGGCCGAGTCCAGCTTCGACCCGCTGGCCCGTACCACCAAGTTCATGCTGACCGAAGAAGCGCACCACATGTTCGTGGGCGAATCGGGCATTTCCCGCGTGATCCAGCGCACCTGCGAAGTGATGAACCAGCTGAAGACCGACGACCCCGAAAGCGTGCGCGCCGCCGGCGTGATCGACCTGCCGACCATCCAGCGCTATCTGAACTTCCACTACAGCGTCACCATCGACCTGTTCGGCGCGGACCAGTCCTCCAACGCCGCCATCTTCTACGGCTCGGGGTTGAAGGGCCGCTACGAGGAATCCAAGCGCACCGACGACCACCAGTTGAAGAACGACACCTACCGTGTGCTGACCGTGAACAACGGCAAGTTGAACGAGGTCGAAGTGCCGATGCTGAACGCCTTGAACGAAGTGCTGCGCGACGACTTCATCCGCGATTCGGTGGCGGGCATCGGGCGCTGGAACAAGGTCATCGAGAAGAGCGGTATCCCGTTACGCCTGCAGGTACCGCACAAGGCGTTCAACCGCCAGATCGGCACGCTGGCCGGCATCCGCATGTCTCCCGAAGGCGAGATCCTGTCGGAATCCCAATGGCAGGCCAACAGCCACAAGTGGCTGCCCACGCCGGAAGACCGCACGTTTGTCGCGTCGCTGATGGGCCGCGTCACCGAACCCGGCAAATTCGCCAACTGGATCGCGCCGCCCGTCATGGGCATCAACCGCCAGCCGGTGAATTTCGACTACGTCCGTTTCAACTAAGGCGACAGGGCGGCGCGCTTGCGCGCCGCCCGCCAGCGCATGGGAAGACTGCGATGAACGCCCCCCTACCCGTACAAGTGCTCAAGCAGCATCTGATCGACCCCGAGATCTGCATCCGCTGCAACACCTGCGAAGAAACCTGTCCGGTCGACGCGATCACCCACGATTCGAACAACTACGTGGTGGATCCCGATATCTGCAACGGCTGCATGGCTTGCGTGCCGCCGTGCCCCACGGGGTCGATCGACAACTGGCGGCTGGTGCTGCGCGCCGATGCGTATTCCGTGCAGGACCAGTTGGGCTGGGAGGAACTGCCCGGCGAAAAGGCCTTGCCGGAAGCGGCGGGTGCCGGCGCCGGCGAAGCACCCCTGGCGGCCGTGGCCGAGCCCCCGGCGACTGCGGCGCCCGCATCGTTCTCACCGGCGGGGGCGTCGGTTCCGCCTTGGTCGGCGGCGCATCCCTACGTCAATCTCTACACGCACAAGGCGCCGATGACGGCTACGGTGGTGGGCAACTACCGCGTGACCGGCGCCGACACCGAAAGCGATATCCACCACATCGTGCTGGACTTCGGCGATTTGCCGTTTCCGGTGCTGGAAGGGCAGTCCATCGGCATCCTGCCGCCGGGCACCGACGCCCAAGGGCGGCTGCACCACGCGCGGCAATATTCACTGGCCAGTCCGCGCGACGGCGAACGCGCCGGCTACAACAACCTGTCGCTGACCGTGAAACGCGTGACCGAAGACCACGGCGGCGTCGCCGCGCATGGCGTGTGTTCGAACTATCTGTGCGACCTGGCCAAGAACGACACGGTGCAGGTGATCGGCCCGTTCGGCCATACCTTCCTGATGCCGAACCACCCGCGCGCCAATCTGATCATGATCTGCACGGGCACCGGTTCGGCGCCGATGCGCGCCATGACCGAACGCTATCGCCGGCGCATCGACACCGGCGAAAACGGCCGCCTGATGCTGTTCTTCGGCGCGCGCACCGAACGCGAACTGCCGTACTTCGGCCCGCTGATGAAGCTGCCCCGCGACTTCATCGACATCAACCTGGCGCTCTCGCGCGAGGCGGGCCAACCCAAGCGCTACGTGCAGGACCTGATCCGGGAACGGGCCGCCCAGGTGCAGCACTTGCTGACCGATCGCAACACCTGCATCTACGTGTGCGGCTTAAAGGGCATGGAAGTCGGCGTGCTGGACGCGTTGCGCGACGTGGCGGTGCAAGCGGGGCAGGATTGGTCTATCCTGCATGATGTGCTGCGCCGCGAAGGGCGCCTGCATTTCGAGACGTACTGAATCCAGAAACTTGAGCGTGACTCACGTGAAAAACGGCGCGCCACGGCGCGCCGTTCGCGTTGGTCAGGGGGAAAATCAAAGATGAAGTTCGCCGAATTCAAAGACGGCATGTTGATCAAGGCGGGTCCGGTCACCATTACCGAGGCCGAGATCCTGGAGTTCGCACGCAAGTTCGATCCCCAATGGTTCCACACCGACCCGCAACGGGCGGCGGAAGGGCGTTGGGGCGGCCTGATCGCCAGCGGCTGGCATACCTGCGCGCTGGCCATGCGCATGGCGGTGGACGCCGCGCTGCATGACTCCGAATCCTTCGGTTCGCCCGGCCTGGGCGAAGTGCGCTGGCGCACGCCGGTGCGTCCAGGCGACACGTTGCGCCTGGAAGCGCGGGTGCAGGGCGCCCGCACCTCGTCCTCGCGCCCGGACCTGGGCATCATCACGTGGTCCTGGACGGTGATCAACCAGCACGACGAAGGCGTGCTGGAACTGGACGCGACGAGTCTGTTCGACCTGTCGGGCGAGAACTAGGCACGGCGGCTTTCCCGGCATCTTGCCTTGCCGTCTGGGCAGCCCGGCTGCTCCGTCAGCGGTTGGCTCCCCGCTTCAGGATGCTGGCCGCATCGGGGCCGACCGCCGTTTTCCAGGCCTGCACCGAATCCGCCGCTGCGTTGCGCAGCGCGCGGCGCACCGCGGACGGCACGGCCGTATTGATCGCGACGCCGTTCTTGCGCATGTTGGCGTAGTTCTGTTGCAGGCGGCCGTCGATCCGCTTCCATTGTTCGGTTTCCGTCTGCGCCGCAGCCTGGTCGATGGCGCGCCGCGACCGCTCGTCCAGCGCCTGATACGCCTGCAAATTCATCGTCGCGACCGAAATCGGCATCGCGTAGTTGATCTCGGCGAAGTGGGGCAGATGTTCCCAAAGCTTCCGTCCGGCGCCCCCGTCGCCCGACGACAGCACGGCGTTCACATCGCCCGCGACGATGCGCGGCATGGCGTCGGCAAATGAAATGTTCTCTGCGCGGGCCCCGGCCTTCTGCATCACCTCCTGGGACGTGGCGTCATAGGTGCGGATGCTCAGACCCTTGAGCGCGGCGACGCCGTCGATCTTCTGTTTGGACCAGATGCCGGAAGCGGGCCACGGCGTGGTGTAGAGCAATTTTTGACCGTGGGCGGCCAGCAGCTTTTCATAGGCGGGCCGCGCGGCTTTGTTCAGGTTGCGAGCTTTGGGCAGCGAGTCCGCCAGGAACGGCAGCGACGACACGCCGAACAAGGGGTACTTGGCGGCCAGCGCGCCGGCGAACGCATCGCCGGCATCCACCTTGCGGGTTTCGACGGCGTCGATCATGTCGCCCGACTTGATGCCCTTGGACGCGTCGTACGTGGCATCGATCACCACATTGCCCGCCGTCTTCGCGCGGACCAGCTCCGCAAACGTGGAAACGCCTTGCCCGGGCATGGACGTCGCCGGGTACTCGGTCGTCATGGTCAGGGTCGTGACGGCATAGGCGCCATGGGCGGTGAACAGCAGGGCGATACCCGCCAGCAGGCGGAAGGGGGGGCGGACGGGCATTCGCGACTCCTGGTCGGGGCAAGTGCCACACAGCGTACGGCGTGTGCAAGCCGCCGCCAATACGGGCTAACGGCAATGCGCAGCAGCCAGGCACCGCGTGCCCGGCCAAGACGCGCAGAAACGAAAAAGCCGCCCCGAGAGGCGGCTTTCAGTGGCACAGGGCCGGTCAAGCGATCAATAGAACGCCTGGATGCCGGTTTGCGCGCGGCCCAGGATCAGGGCGTGCACGTCGTGGGTGCCTTCGTAGGTGTTGACCACTTCCAGGTTCACCAGGTGGCGGGCCACGCCGAACTCGTCGGAGATGCCGTTGCCGCCCAACATGTCGCGCGCCAGGCGGGCGATGTCCAGCGCCTTGCCGCAAGAGTTGCGCTTCATGATCGAGGTGATCTCGACGGCGGCGGTGCCTTCGTCCTTCATGCGGCCCAGGCGCAGGCAGCCTTGCAGCGCCAGCGTGATTTCGGTCTGCATGTCGGCCAGCTTCTTCTGGATCAGCTGGTTGGCGGCCAAGGGGCGGCCGAACTGCTTGCGGTCCAGCGTGTACTGGCGGGCGGTGTGCCAGCAGGCTTCAGCGGCGCCGACAGCGCCCCAGGCGATGCCGTAGCGGGCGGAATTCAGGCAGGTGAACGGACCCTTCAGGCCGGACACGCCGGGCATCATCTGGTCTTCCGAGATTTCGACTTCGTCCATGACGATTTCGCCGGTGATCGACGCGCGCAGGCCGACCTTGCCGTGAATGGCCGGGGCCGACAGACCCTTCATGCCCTTTTCCAGGATGAAGCCGCGGATCTTGCCGTCGAACTCGCCGCCGACGCACTTGGCCCACACCACGAACACGTCGGCGATGGGGGAGTTGGTGATCCACATCTTGTTGCCCGAAACCTTGTAGCCGTCGGACGTCTTGACGGCACGGGTTTCCATGCCGCCGGGGTCGGAGCCGTGGTTGGGTTCGGTCAGGCCGAAGCAGCCGATCCACTCGCCGCGAGCCAGCTTGGGCAGGTACTTCTGCTTTTGCGCTTCGCTGCCGAATTCGTTGATCGGCACCATGACCAGCGACGACTGCACGCTCATCATCGAGCGGTAGCCGGAGTCGATGCGTTCGACTTCGCGGGCGATCAGGCCGTAGCTGACGTAGTTCAGGCCAGCGCCGCCGTATTCTTCAGGGATGGTGGCGCCCAGCAGGCCGAGTTCGCCCATTTCCGAGAAGATTTCCGGATCGGTCTTCTCGTTGCGGAAGGCGTTCAGCACGCGGGGGGCAAGCTTGTCCTGCGAATAGGCGTGGGCGGCGTCGCGCACCATGCGTTCTTCTTCGGTCAGTTGCTGGTCCAGCAACAGGGGATCTTGCCATTCAAAAGAGGGATTCGAGGACATGCTGGGTCTCCGCTATGGATTTCCGTATTCGGAATCTAGAAAGTTTAAACCTAAAATAATTCGGGCGGCAAGTTGGGGTTTGCACGGCAGCGCGCCAGAGGCTTGCCGCCGGCCGTGCCGCCCGATCTGGTATCAGTGCTGGGCCTTCAATGCCGCGTCGCGGATCTTTTCCAAGGTCGTCGACGGGGTGATGGTTTCCGGATCGATGAAGCAGTGCAGGATCGCCGGTTTGCCGCTGGCCAGCGCCCGTTCGAAGGCCGGACCGAACTGGTCGGTGGTCTCGACGCGTTCGCCATGGCCGCCGAAGGCGCGCGCGTAGTCGGCGAAGTCCGGGTTCTTGAGTTCGGTCGCGGAAATGCGGCCGGGGTAGTGCTTTTCCTGGTGCATGCGGATGGTGCCGTACATGCCGTTGTCGACCAGCACTACGATGATGGGCAGGTCGTACTGGACGGCCGTGGCGAATTCCTGGCCGTGCATCAGGAAGCAGCCGTCGCCCGCGAAGCAGACGACGGTCTTGTCGGGCCAGACGCGCTTGGCGCCGACGGCGGCCGGCAGGCCGTAGCCCATCGAGCCCGAGGTGGGCGCCAGTTGCGTGCCGAAACGGGTGAAGCGGTGGAAGCGGTGCAGCCAGGTGGCGTAGTTGCCCGCGCCGTTGGTCATGATGGCGTCGGCCGGCAGCGTCTTTTCCAGATAGGCCATCACCTGGCCCATTTGCAGCGCGCCCGGGGTCGTGATGGTGTCCGGGTCGCTCCACTTCAGGTACGACTCGCGCATGGCCTGGGTGCCTTCGGCCCACACGGGCTTGGCAGGCGCCTTCAGGCCCGCCAGCGATGCCGCGAAGGCGGCCGGCGAGGTGTTGATGGCGAGGTTGGCGCGGTACACGCGGCCCAGTTCGGCGGTGTCGGGATGCACGTGCACCAGCTTTTGCTTGGGCACCGGGATGTCCAGCAGCGTGTAGGCCTGGCTGGGGTTTTCCGACATGCGGCCACCGACCAGCAGGATCAGGTCCGCGTCGGCCACGCGCTTGAGCAGCGCCGGGTTGATGCCCAGGCCCACGTCGCCGATGAAGCAGGGGTGGTCGGCCGGGAACAGCATCTGCCGGCGGAACGAGACCGCGGTGGGCAGCGCATGGCGCTGCGCGAAATCGGCGAACTGCTGCACCGCGCGCGCATCCCAACGCGTGCCGCCCAGGATGGCGACCGGGTTCTTGGCGTCGGCCAGCAGCTTTTCCAGGTCGGTCAGCTGGCCGGCCGTGGGGGCGGATTCGATCAATTCGTAGCGCGGAGCGTCGGCCACCTTGGCGGCTTCCACCAGCATGTCTTCGGGCAGCGCGATCACGACCGGGCCGGGCCGGCCCGAGGTGGCGATGTGGAAGGCGCGCGAGATCAGTTCGGGAATGCGTTCGACCTGATCGATCTCGGTGACCCACTTGGCCTGCGTGCCGAACACGGCGCGGTAATCCATTTCCTGGAAGGCTTCGCGTTCGCGCATGCCGCGCTCGATCTGGCCCACGAACAGGATCAGGGGCGTGGAGTCCTGCTTGGCGATGTGCACGCCGGCCAGCGCGTTGGACGCGCCCGGGCCACGGGTGACCATGCAGATGCCGGGCTCGCCGGTCAGTTTGCCGTGGGCATCCGCCATCATGGCCGCGCCGCCTTCCTGGCGGCAGACGGTGACCTTGATGTCAGCGTCGTGCAGGCCGTCCAGCACCGCCAGATAGCTCTCGCCGGGAACGCAAAAAACATGTTTGACGCCCTGGGCGACCAGTTGGTCGACCAGAATGTGACCGCCAAGGCGGGAATCTTGCTGGGGCATGGTGGGATGTCGTGGTGAGCCGAGGATAAGACTCCCGAGCATATGTTCCTTGATCGCACAACGCAATTGATAAAATTGCACAATCTATTGATCCCCCGGCACGTAGTGCCCTGTTGCGCCGCCGCAAGCGGTGCGCCCGGTCCAGGCCGGTTTCAGGCAGTTCCCGTCCCATGAGAAACGGCATTCCCAATCTGAGCGCGCTGCAGGCGTTCGAAGCATCGGCCCGGCTGGGCAGCTTTTCGCGTGCGGCCGAGGAACTGTCCCTGACGCACAGCGCGGTCTACCGGCAAGTGGCCAGCCTGGAATCGCGACTGGGGGTGCAGTTGTTCACCCGGGTGCGGCGGCGCATCGTGCTGACCGACCACGGGGCCGAATACGCGGGCCGGATCCGTCACCATCTGGACCAGATCGAAAAAGACACCTTCGGGCTGGTCAGCCGCACGGGCATGGGGCGCAGCATCCATATCGCGGTGGTGCCCACTCTGGCCACCACCTGGCTGATTCCGCGCCTGGCGGATTTCCAGCGGGAACATGGGGACATCACGGTCAGCCTGTCAGTGCGCACTTTGCCCTTCCAATTCAAGGACCAGCCCTTCGACGGCGCGCTCTACCATGGCGACGGCTTGTGGCCGGGCACCCAGGGCGTGCTGCTGTTTCCCGAGCGCGAACTGGTGCCGGTGTGCGCGCCGGAACTGGCGGCTCGCGTGGCCCAGGTGTCGGAGGCGGGCGTCAGCGCGCTGGCCGGCATGACCCACCTGCATCTGGCCTCGCGGCCGGACGCCTGGCGGCAGTGGTACGGCGCCAACAACCATTTGTACGGCCCGCAGGCGGCGGGCGGCCCGCGCTATGAGCTCTTCACCATGGTGATGGCGGCCGTGCAGGCCGGCCTGGGGGTGGGGCTGATGCCGCGCTTCCTGGCGCAGCCGGCGCTGGACCAGGGCACGCTCAAGATGCCGGTGCCGCAATCGCTGACGGTCAGCCAGGGCTATTATTTCGGCTACCCGCAACGCAGCGAACGCTCCGACGCGCTCAAGCTCTTCGAGAGCTGGTTGAAGTCCGCCGCCGCCGGCGTGGGCGAAAGGTGAGCCGCATGTCAGAACCCCGCCCGCCGCTGGCCTCCCAGGCCGATATCGACGCTTTCATCGACGCCGTCTGGCTGGAAGACGGCCTGTCGGCCAATACGCTGGCCGCCTATCGCCGCGACCTGACCGGCTTTGCCCGCTGGCTGGAAGACCCGGACGCCTACGCCCGCGAGATGGCCGACCGCTACGGCGACGCCGCCCAGGCCCACGCGCTGCCCGCCGGCCCCGCCAAATCCCTGAACGAGGCGCAGAAGGCCGATATCGAAGCGTGGTTCGCATTCCGCCACGAAGAAACCCGCGCCACCACTGCCAATCGCCGGTTGGCGGCGTTGCGCCGCTTTTACGCCTGGGCCTTGCGTGAACATCGCGCCGAACGGGATCCCTGCCTGACACTGATTGCCGCCAAGCAGCCGCCACGGCTGCCCAAGACCCTGTCCGAACAGCAGGTGGACGCCTTGTTGCGCGCGCCCGATCTGGGCCAGCCGCGTGGCCTGCGTGACCGCGCCATGCTGGAAACGCTGTACGCCACCGGTTTGCGCGTGTCGGAACTGGTGGGCGTGCGCGCGCTGGACGTCAGCCTGAACGAAGGCGTGGTGCGCGTGGTGCTGGGCAAGGGCGGCAAGGATCGGCTGGTGCCGCTGGGCGCCGAAGCGGCGCATTGGATCGACCAATACCTGAAGGCCGCCCGGCCCGAGCTGGCGGCAGGGCGCCAAAGCGACGCGCTCTTCATCACCGGCCGCGCCGAAGCGATGTCGCGCCAGGCCTTCTGGCAGCTGGTGAAGAAATACGCCCTGCTGGCCGACATCCATGCGCCGTTGTCGCCGCATGTGCTGCGCCACGCGTTCGC
>NZ_DBHKZA010000043.1:1805-25431 GCF_057314935.1 Achromobacter sp. | reverse complement strand
CGCCAATTGGGCCTGGACCCGCACGCGGTGGTGAAGACGCTGGTGATGGAAGACGAATCCGCCAAGCCGCTGATCGTGGTCATGCATGGCGACCGCGAAGTCTCCACCAAGAACCTGGCGCGCCAGGCCGGCCTGAAAAAGGTCGAACCCTGCAAGCCCGAAGTCGCGCAGCGGCATTCCGGCTACCAGGTGGGCGGCACGTCGCCGTTCGGCACGCGCAAGAAGATGCCGGTGTGGGTCGAAGCCGAGGTGCTGGAATACCCCGTCGTCTATATCAACGGCGGACGGCGCGGCTACCTGATCGGCATCGATCCCAAGGTCCTGGTGACGCTGCTGGGCGCCAAGGGCGTGTCCGTCGCATTGGAATAGCGGCCGACCGCCGGCGCGGTATTCCCATACCACCCGCCTGATTTCCGCCAGGGGCACAATGGGGGCAGAACATCAAGAACCGGAGCCCGGCCAGTCGGGTGCGCAACCGGCTCCCCCACCCCTAGGAGACAATCATGAGCAAGAGACTGTTGATGCTGGTCGGCGACTACGCCGAAGACTACGAAACCATGGTGCCGTTCCAGACGCTGTTGGCGGTGGGGCACACGGTGCATGCAGTCTGCCCGGACAAGAAAGCCGGCGACACCATCGCCACCGCGATCCACGATTTTGAGGGCGCACAGACCTACAGCGAAAAGCGCGGTCACAATTTTGCGCTGAATTTCGATTTCGACCGCGTCGAGCCGTCGTCTTACGACGGCCTGGTGATCCCCGGCGGACGCGCGCCGGAGTACCTGCGCCTGAATGAAAAGGTGCTGGATATCGTGCGCGGCTTCGACCAGGCCGGCAAGCCGATCGCGGCGGTGTGCCACGGCGCGCAGCTGCTGGCCGCGGCCGGCATCCTGAAAGGCCGCACCTGCTCGGCATATCCCGCTTGCGCGCCCGAAGTCCGGCTGGCCGGCGGCACCTATGCCGAGATCGGCATCGACCAGGCCTATACCGACGGCAATCTGGTGACGGCGCCGGCATGGCCCGCGCATCCTGCGTGGCTGTCGCAGTTCCTGGCCGTGCTGGGCACGAAGATCACGCCCTGACGGCAGCCCTTCAGGCCGCATGAATGCGCAAGGCGCCTGGGGCGGATGCCGCCCCAGGCGCCTTGTCATGGGTGGCTGACGATCAGGTCAGGCGAAATCCAGCACGATGCGGCCTTCGATCTGGCCCTGCTTCATGCGGTCGAACACGCTGTTGATGTTCTCCAGGCTTTCCGTGGCGACGGTGGCGTGCACCTTGCCTTCTTCGGCGAACTGCAGGGACTCCTGCAAGTCCAGGCGCGAGCCCACGATGGAGCCGCGCACGGTGACGCCGTTGAGCACCATGTCGAAGATCGACAGCGGGAAATCGCCCGGCGGCAGGCCGTTGAGCGCCACGGTGCCGCCGCGGCGCACCATGCCCAGCGCCTGCTCGAAAGCCTTGGGCGACACGGCCGTGATCAAGGCGCCATGCGCGCCGCCGATTTCACGCTTCAGGTAGGCGGCGGGATCAGTGGTCTTGGCGTTGACCGTCACTTCCGCGCCCAGGCGGCGCGCGAAGTCCAGCTTGGCGTCGTCGATGTCCACCGCGGCGACATTCAGGCCCATCGCCTTGGCGTATTGCACCGCCATGTGGCCCAGCCCGCCGATGCCCGAAATCACGACCCAGTTGCCCGGGCGCGTATCGGTCATCTTCAGGCCCTTGTAGACGGTGACGCCCGCGCACAGCACGGGGGCGATGTCGACGAATCCCACGTTCTTGGGCAACAGCCCCACGTAATCGGCCGCGGCCAGCGCGTACTCGGCGAAGCCGCCGTTCACGGAGTAGCCGGCATTCTGCTGCTGTTCGCACAGGGTTTCCCAGCCGCCCAGACAGTGTTCACAATGGCCGCAGGCAGAGTACAGCCACGGTATGCCTACGCGGTCGCCTTCCTTCACATGGGTGACGCCTGCGCCCACGGCCACGACGAAGCCGACGCCTTCATGGCCCGGGATGAACGGGGGATTGGGTTTGACGGGCCAGTCGCCTTCGACGGCGTGCAGATCGGTGTGGCAGACACCGCACGCTTCGATCTTCACCAGCAGTTCGCCCGGCCCGGGCCGGGGTACCTCGACTTCTTCGATTGCCAGGGGCTTGCCGAATGCGCGTGCAACTGCGGCCTTCATGGTCTTGTTCATCACTACCTCCGAAGTCTGATCAGTGTCACTATGCTCGAACGCCCGCGCGTTCCAGACCATGATTTATATCAACCCGGGCGGCATGCGCCATCGGCGGGAAACGTGTGGTTGCAGAATGGCGGGCGCTCAGCCGGGTGGCGTAGGGCGCCGCCAGGGCGTCCGGCGCCTTGCCGGCGGTGCGCCAAACGTCGTACAGTGGTCCTGGCGTGCCGCCTTGTCGGGCGCCTTGCCCTCTGGCACCGGAGCTCCCATGTGTGAAATCTTCATCCGCGCGAGCGAGCAGTCCTACGCGCCCGAAACCCGTTCGCTGCGCTTGCACGGCGTGGCGACCAGCTTGCGGCTGGAGCAGTTGTTCTGGCAGGTGCTGGAAGAGATCGCCGGGCGCGACAACATGCGCGTCACGCAACTGATCGAACGCCTGTACGACGAGCTGATCGAATATCGCGGCGAGGCCGCCAACTTCACCTCGTTCCTGAGGGTGTGCTGCCTGCGCTATCAGCTGCTGCAGGCTGAAGGCCGGATTCCGCTGGATGCGGCGGTGCCGATCCGGTCCTTGAATCCGCAAGCGGTGCTGGAAGGCCTGCCGGCGTCGCTGTACGACGCGAAGCCGTTACGCCCGAAGCGGCCGGTCGCGGCATAGCGCCAGGCCGCGACACCAAGAAAAAGGCCCGATCGGATCGGGCCTTTTTTCATTGCAGAGGCTAAAGCGTTCAACCGCCCGGCTGGATCGACGCCAGTGCCACTTCGCTTTGCACGATGCGGCGGATGCGCACGGCGTCACCGATGCGAGACAGCTTGCCTTGCGAATCCAGCAGCACGATGGCCAGGTCGCGGCCATTGATGCGGGCCAGCATCACCAGGCATTCGCCCGCTTCGTTGATGTAGCCTGTCTTGGACACCTTGATGTCCCAGTCGGGCTTGCGCACCAGCAGATTGGTGTTGCGGAAGGTCTGGGTGCGGTTGTTGATCTCAACGTCGTACTCGGTATCGGTCGAGTAGCGGTGGATCAGCGGGCGCTGCGAGGCCGCGCGCAGCAGGCGGGCCAGATCATGCGGCGAAGACACGTTGTTGCTGGACAGGCCGGTCGGCTCGATGAAGTGCGTGCTGCTCATGCCCAGCGACAGCGCCTTGGCGTTCATGGCGGCCACGAAGGCGGGCAAACCGCCCGGATAGTGGCGGCCCAGCGCGTTGGCGGCGCGGTTCTCGGAAGACATCAGCGCCAGGTGCAGCATGTCGCCGCGCGACAGCTTGGTGCCGACGCGCAGGCGCGACGTCGTGTGCTTGAGACCGTCGACATCCTCGTCGGTGATCTCCAGCATTTCATCCATCGGCAAGTTGGCGTCCACGACGACGACCGCGGTCATCAGCTTGGAGATGGAGGCGATCGGGCGCACGACGTTTTCGTTCTTGGCAAACAGGACGGTCGACGTCTCCAGGTCTTGCACGTAGGCGGTGCTGGAACGCAGCGCGGCGGCTTCGGCGCGCACGGATACGGCGGGCGGCGGCATGGCGGCGGACACCGCCGCTGCGGTGCGCTGCCCGCGCCCGGCCTTGTTCGGCGTGCCGTTCTTGCCGGCCGCAGCCCCCTTCTTGGGCGGCGTGCCTTTGGCGGCCACCTGCTTGCCGCCCTTGGGCGGCGCCTTCTTGGCGGTGGACGAGGATTGGGGCGAGCCCTTCTTGGCTGCCGGCGCGGCTTTCTTGGCCGCCGGGGCGGCCTGCTTGCCGGCCGCGCTCTTGCCCGAGCCGGACTTCGCGGCGGGCGCCTTCTTGGCTTGTTGCGCCTTGCAAGCCGCCGACTTGGCGTTCGTCTTGCAGGGGTCAGAATTCTTCGCGGCCAGTGCGGCCGGGGGGACGAGGAGCGCGCACATCGCCAGCGCCGCCGGCGCTACCGCGTTCGCAATTGCACGTTTCCAGGAAAATGCCATGGTTTGAGCAGGCTTGTCAGTCTGTGTGGAAATATTTCTTAAGCCGGCGTTTCGTCGGTTCAAAAAAATCCAGAGGAATTAGGGGCTTACGCGTCGAATTTAAACAGTACATCAAGTTGCGCGCAAGACGATTCGCTATCATCGCCGAAAAAAATAATGGTGACGTATTGACGTAGATTCAATTCGTCACAAGACGCGACATGAGAAGCTAACTGCGCGGCGCGCGTGAGCGTAGCCCGGATTAACCCTCATCTGGCTGAACGTGCGGCATTTCTGGGAAGGTGCGGCGTCGGAATCGAAGCCGGAGGGTGGCCTCGCCGGGTGGAATCGAACCACCAATTGACCCTTAGGAGGGGCCGGTTATATCCATTTAACTACGGCGAGACGGTCAAAACTTGGGTGTCGAAGCGGTCGCGTGGAGGCGAATTTCTTCTCTAGTGCCTTGATATTGCAGGAAAACACCCGGGCGGAGTGTAGCACTAATCAAGGTAAATCCAGGCCGCTGACAGGGCGCAAGTCTAGCAGAGGAGGCGGGGCTTGCGTCCAAAGCGAAAAATCGCTGCGGTCGGGCGGCGCTTGCGGGCAGCCGATGACGTCGAACGGCTTCTGAAAAAATAGTGGATTTAATCAACTATATGCCGTAAAGTTGATTTCAAGACCTAGAACATTCAGGAGCAGGCATGACCCCGATTTTTCACACGATCTTGCTGGACGTGCAGGACCGTGTCGCCACGGTGACGCTGAACCGGCCCGATGCCCGAAACGCGCTGAACTCGCTGATGTGCGCCGAATTGGTGCAGGCCATGGGCGTGCTGGCCGCGCACGCCGATGTCAATGTGGTGCTGATCCAGGCGGCCGGGGCGGCGTTCTGCGCCGGCGCCGATTTGAAAGAGCGCAAGACCATGAGCACCTCGGAGATGACCGCCCGGCGCGTGCAGGGGTTTGCCGCGTATGGCGCGATCGAGCGCATGCCGCAGCCCGTGATTGCCGTCGTGCAGGGACCGGCATTCGGGTCGGGCTGCGAGATCGCGGCCGCGTGTGATTTCGTGCTGGCCTCGTCTGACGCGATTTTCTGCTATCCCGAAGTGGGGTGGGGCACCGTGGGCGCCACGCAGCGGCTGCCGCGCATCGCAGGGGCGCGCAAGGCCAAGGAACTGCTGTTCACCGGCCGCCGTTTCGATGCGGCGGAAGCCAGCGAGATCGGCTTGGTGAACCAGGTGCATGCGCCAGACGCCTTGCCGCGTGAAGCGCTTGAGATGGCCAAGAAGATCGCCGGCGCCTCGCCCTTGACGGTCAGGCTGACCAAACGCAGCATCGATCAAGGCCTGGCCACCACGCGTGAAGGCGCGATGGCGATCGAACTGCTGGCGATCGAAGAGAATCTGCGCGGCACGGACTGGCGTCAGGCGATCGCCGGGTTTGGCGCATCGGACAAAGGGGACCGCGCATGATCGCCGCTCCGATCACGTTGTCGCAGGCCTTGGACAGGGTGGCGCTTGAACGCCCGCAGGCGCAGGCGTTTGTCGCGCCGGGTGAACGGCACGATTGGCGCACGATGCGCGAGCAGGCGCAGCACATTGCGCGGGCCCTGCACGCCGCGGGCGTGCGGCATGGCGACCATGTCGGCGTGCTGCTGGGCAATAGCGGCGTGTGGGTGCAGATCTTCTATGCCTGCGCGATGCTGGGCGCCGTCACGGTGCCTGTCAATACGCGCTTCAAGACCGAGGAGCTCGAGTTCTGCCTGAAGCAGGCGGACGTCAAGCTGCTGCTTACCGCGGACACCTTCCTGGGCATCGATTTCCTGGCGCTTCTGACCCAGGTGGAACCCGCGCTGGACAGCGCCAATGGCTTGCCCGGCGAGCGCCTGCCTTGCCTGCGCCAGGTCGTGGTGTTGGGAGAGCGGTGTCCGCCGGGCGCGCGAAGCTGGCATGACTTCCTGGCTGCGGGCAATGCGGTGGACGATGCCCAGCTGCAGGCTTGCGTGCAGGCGGTGGCGCCTGACGATGTGCTGCTGATCCAGTACACCTCTGGAACGACCTCGTTTCCCAAGGGCGTGATGTTGACGCACGCCAACATGCTGACCAACGCGTGGGCGGCCGCGCAGCGCATCGGCGTCAACGCCGACGACCGCTATTTCAGCATCCGGCCGTACTTTCACGTGGCCGGCACCACCTTGTCGATCCTGGTCAGCCTGGTGACGGGATGCTGCTTGCTGACGCTGCCCAAGTTCGAGGTGGCGGATGCGCTGCAGATGCTGGATGCCGAGCGCTGCACGCTGACGTCGGGCAACGATACGATCTTCCTGATGCTGATGGGCCATCCTGATTTCGACCGCTCGCGCATTCATTTGCGCGGCGGCTGGGCGGCCGCGGGGCCGCAGGTGATGCAGAAGATCCGCGACGTCATGGGCGTGCCGGGCATGTGCAACGCCTATGGCCAATCCGAGGCGTCTCCCAACATCACGCTGTCGTCCCACGACGATCCGTTTGCGCTGCGCGCCGCGGGCTGGGCGCTGCCGCATCCCGGCATGGAAGTACGGGTAGTGGACCCGGGCACCGGTGCCCCGGTGGCCGTGGGCGAGGCGGGCGAAATCCAGGCGCGTGGCTGGAGCGTCATGAAGGGCTACTACAACATGCCGGAGGCGACCGCGCGCGCGCTGGGCGAAGACGGGTGGCTGAGCACGGGCGACCTGGGCGAAATGGATGCGGCGGGGCGCCTGCGCATGGTGGGCAGGTTGAAAGACATGTTCCGCGTCGGCGGTGAAAACGTCGCGCCAGCTGAAGTGGAAGAAGTACTGCATGCGCATCCCGCCGTACGCATGGCGCAAGTGGTCGGCGTGCCCGATGCGCGGTTGGGCGAAGTGCCCGCGGCCTTCGTGCTGCTGAAAGACGGGCAGGATTGCACCGCCGATGAATTGACCGCCTGGTGCAAGCAACGCTGCGCCAACTACAAGGTGCCGCGCCATGTGGCGGTGGTCGACAGCTTTGAGCACATCGGCATGACGGGCAGTTCCAAAGTGCAGAAGAACAAGCTGCGCGCGCATGCGATCGCGTTGTTCGGCCTGGAGCAAACGGCATGAGCGCGCGCGATGTGGTGCTGTGCGAATGCTTCGCCCGTGATGGCCTGCAGCACGAGCCCGAATTCGTCGGCACGGCGGTCAAGTCGGACCTGATCGACCGTTTTGCGCGCATGGGATTCGAGCGGGTGGAAGCAACGTCCTATTCCAATCCAAAAGTGGTGCCGCAGTTTGCCGACGCCAGCGAGTTGCTGGCCATGCTGCCGCGCCGCGCGGGCGTCTGGTACAAGGCGACCTGCGCCAATGCCCGCGCCGTGCAGCGCGCGCTGGCGGATCAGGATGCGGGCATCGGCGCCAACGAGATCAGCCTGCTGGTGTCGGCCAGCGCGTCGCACTCGCTGCGCAACCTGAAGCGCGAGCGCGCCGCGCAATGGGAAAACATCGCCGAAATGGCGGGACTGGCCGGCGGCCGCTTGCGGATGATCGGCACGATATCCGTCGCCTTCGGATGCCCGTTCGAAGGCGCCGTGGACCCGGACTCCGTGCTGGAAGACGTAGGGCGGTTCGCGCGTTTGGGCGTGGGCATCGTCACGCTGGGCGACACCACCGGCATGGCGACGCCGGCCGCCGTGCGCGACCTGTATCGCCGCATGGCGAGCGCTTTTCCCCAGTTGACGCCGGTTGCGCATTTCCACGATACGCGGGGAACGGGGCTCGTGAATTACGTGTCCGCGCTGGAGGCCGGCGTGCGGCATTTCGATTGCGCGTTCGGCGGTGTCGGCGGGCATCCGGCCAAGGTCCGGTATGGCGGCGGCCACACGGGCAACGTGGCAACGGAAGACCTGGTCAGCCTGTTTGAATCCATGGGTGTGCGCACGGGCCTGGACCTGGATGCGCTGGACGAGGCTTCGCAGTTCTGCCAGCAAACGCTGGGCCGGCCGCTGCATAGCCGGGTGGCGTCAAGCGGCATGAACCCGCTGATTCCGGGCGCGCGCCACGCGCCGGGCGCACCATGACAGGGGCCAGCCGCATTTGTATATCATGCGGCCAGGAGGGCGCCTGGCGCGCCCATACGCTTTTTCCTCATCTTTGCAGAGCCCAGCCATGGCATCCCTGAACGCACACAAGTCCGCTTCCTCCGCGCGCGACCAGCCGACCGCCTTGAAGGAGCTGTTCTCGTACCGGCTGAATCGCCTGGCCTATGTGTCCAGCCGCATTGCGGCCGGTTTGAACGAAAGCCGTTACGGCGTCGGGCCTAGGGAGTGGCGGATCATCGCCTTGCTGGGCGCGGCGCCCGACATGTCGCTCAATGCCGTGGCGCGCGAGGCCAACATCGACAAGAGCCAGGCCAGCCGCACGGTGTCCGAACTGATTGAACGCGGGCTGATTTGCCGCAGCGCGGACAGCCAGGACGGTCGCGGCGTCAGCCTGGACCTGACGCGGACCGGGCGCGCGTTGTATGAAGAAATGTTCCCCGCCGCCGTGCAGCGCAATGAGGCCATGCTTTCCGTCCTGTCGCCTGCGGAGCGCGACGAGATGGAACGGATGCTGGACAAGCTGACGGCCCATGCGCTGGAAATGCTGAACGAATTCAAGGCCGAGGTGCCGGCCCGGCGAGGCCGTGGGGTGCAGCCGCGGTGAATGCGTGGCGCCTGCCGGGGCGCCTTTTTTTACCCATATTGTTGATTAAATCAATCAAATGCCTGATCACTATTCAAGAGGATTTGCGCCATGCCCGAACTGATCGTCGAGAACCGGGACGCCGTGCGTCTGCTGCGCCTGAACCGCCCGGAAAAGCACAATGCGCTGAATACGGCTTTAACCACGGCGCTGCTGGACGCCCTGTCGCAAGCGGAGCGGGACTCGACGGTGCGTGCCGTCGTGCTGACCGGCAACGGCAAGTCGTTCTGCGCCGGCGCGGACACCACGGAGTTCTCGGGCCTGACCATGGAGCAGCCCGAGGCGGTCCTGGCCCGCGCCGACCTGACGACCGACCTGCATCTGGTGTTCTCGCGGATGACCAAACCCGTGGTGGGCGCGGTGCACGGCAATGCGCTGGGCGGCGGCGCTGGCCTGGCGTTGGCATGCGACCTGACTGTCATGGCCGAGGACGTGCGCTTTGGCTATCCCGAATTGCGCCATGGCATCGTGGCTGCCGTCGTGATGGCGAATCTGGTGCGCCAGGTGGGGCGCAAGCACGCCTTTGAATTGGTGGCGATGGCGGAACCCATCGATGGCGCACGCGCGTTGCAGTTGGGTATCGCCAACCGTGTCGCGCCCGCCGCGGACGTGCTGGGCGCGGCCTTGGCGATGGCCGGGCGTCTGGCAGGCTGGGAGCCCGCTGCGATGGGGCTGACCAAGCGTGCCTTCCACCGTGCCGCGGACCTGGGCCTGGCCGAGGCGCTTGGCGTCGGGCGCGACGCCAATGTGATCATGCGCGGCTTTCGCCTGGGAGCCGCGCGATGAGGCCGCTGGACGGCGTGACCATCCTGGATCTGTCGCGTGTGCTGGCTTGTCCGTTCGCTTCCATGATCCTGGCGGAATTGGGCGCCACCGTGATCAAGGTCGAGCAACCCGGTGCCGGCGACGAAACCCGGGGGTTCGAACCGCAGGTGCAGGGGGAGGGGGGGACGGAGTCTGCTTATTACCTGGCTTTCAACCGCAGCAAGCAATCCATCACCGTGAACTTCCGCAAGCCCGCTGGCCAGGCGCTGATCCGCCGGCTGGCCGAGACCTGCGACGTGGTGGTGGAGAATTTTCCGGTGGGCACCCTGGCCAAGTACGGGCTGGACCGCGACACGATCGCGCCGGGCAACCCGGGGCTGGTCTATTTTTCGTGCACGGGCTTCGGCATGACCGGCCCGTATGCGCCCCGCAAGGGCTACGACACGGTGTTCCAGGCGATGGGCGGCATCATGAGCCTGACGGGCGAACGGGGCGGCGGTCCGGTCAAACCGGGCCTTCCGGTGGCGGATCTGACCTCGGGCCTGTGGGCGGCCATCGGCATCCTGTCCGCGTTGGTCGGCCGGGCCCGCTCGGGACAAGGCTGCCATATCGATTTCTCGATGCTGGACGGGCAGGTCGGCCTGTTGTCATTGGCGGCGGCGCGCTACTTCGCGCTGGGCGAAGTGCCAGAACGGCTGGGCACCGAGCATCCGGGGCGCGTGCCGTCGGCCGCGTTCGAGTGCGGCGATGGGCGCTGGGTGCAGATCACGGGCAGCGACCAGCATTGGAAGCCCTTGTGCGACGCGCTGGAACTGCCGCAATGGGCCGATGACCCGGCGTTGGCGCGCAATGCCGTGCGGGTGGCGCGGCGTGATGAAGTCATGGCCGGACTGGCCGCTGCCGCGCGGCGGCTGACGCGCGACGAACTATGCCGGCGCTGCGATGCCGTGGGCGTACCCGCTGGCCCGATCCTGGATGTAAAGGAAATCCTGCACAACGAACACGTGCTGGCGCGCGGCATGGTGTCCAGCTACGAGCATCCCGCTATCGGCCGCTTCGGCGCCGTGCCCGTCCCTTTCAAGTTCAAGGGCTATGAAGATCCGCGCCTGGACCGCCCCCCGCTGCTGGGCGAACACACCGACAGCGTGCTGAGCGCGACGCTGGGCCTGTCGGATGCGGAGATTCAGGCGTTGCGCGCGGAGGGCGCGATCTAGGCATTTCAACGTCACACCAAAAAAAACAACCCTGCAGGAGACAACCCATGAAGACCCTAAAGCGCCTGTTTACCAATCGGCGTCTGCTGTGCGGCCTGGCCGCCGGCGCGTTCTGCGCGACCGCGGCTGCCGCCGACCCTTATCCGTCCCAGCCCATCACGCTGGTCAATCCCTATGCCGCCGGCGGCCCCGCCGACGTGCTGGGCCGCGCATTGGCGCGCGAACTGGAGAAACAGCTGGGCAAGCCCGTGATTGTCGAGAACAAGGCGGGCGGCGGCGCAGCGATCGGCGCGAACTTCGTGGCGCGCGCCAAACCCGACGGCTACACCCTGCTGCTGGGCACGTCGGCCGCGCATGTGGTGACGCCGCTGATGCAGCGCACGCCTTACGACGGCATCAAGGATTTCGCCTTTGTGTCCATCGTGGCCAATCAGCCGAACATGCTTGTCGCGCGCCCCACGCTGAATGCCGCCACCGTCGCCGACCTGGTGACGATGGCGCGCAAAGAGCCCGGCAAGATCAATTACGCGTCCGCCGGGCCGGGCAGTTCCCCGCATCTGGGCGCGGAACTGTTCCGTGAACGGGCCGGCGTCGATATCGTGCACATTCCGTACAGCGGCGCCGCGCCGGCCATCAATGACCTGGTGGGCGGGCAGGTGGACATCGCCGTGCTCAACCTGGCCGCCAGCCTGCAGTTCATCCGCAGCGGGCGCTTGAAGGCGCTGGCCTACGCCAACGGCAAGCGTTCGCCGCTGTTGCCGGATGTGCCCACGTTGGCGGAGTCGGGGGTGACGGGGGCGGAGTCGGCGTCGTGGTACAGCCTGGCCGCGCCCAAAGGGACGCCGGCCGACGTGCTGCAACGCCTGAACCAGGCCATGGGCCGCGTGAATGCGGACGCCGAATACGGCAAGCTGATGCAGGCGCAGGGCGTGGACTTGTGGAACATGACGCCGGCCGAAGCGACGGCGTTCGTGGAGAAAGACCAGCTTGCGATGAGGAAGCTGGTGGAGTCCGCCGGGCTGATGAAGAAGTAGGCGCCAGGACGGCGCCCCTGCAAGCGAAGCCGCCTTCGGGCGGCTTTCCGGTTTTCAGCCCGCCAGTGCCGCGGCGCGGGCAAGCGCTTCCCGTGTTTCGTCCATCAACTGCTGCACCAGCAGGCCCGCGGGTTGCAGGCTGTCGATCAATCCGGCGCTTTGCCCAGCTTCGACCTTGCCGCCTTCCACGTCGCCGTCGTGCGCGGCCTGTTTCAGTGAGCTGACGGCGAACAGCGCATCCAGTGCGGCATCGTCGCTGCCGCGCTCGGACGCCAGATACTGGCGGGCGAACGTATTGCGCAACATCCGCACCGGCGACCTTCCGCGGCCCACCAGCGTCGTGTCGGCCACGCCGGCAGCCAGTACGGCCGCCTTGTAGTCGGCATGCACGCCGGCCTCGGGCGTCAGCAGGAAACGGGTGCCCAATTGCGCGCCGGCCGCGCCCAGGCACAGGGCCGCGGCAATGCCGGCGCCGTCGGCAATGCCGCCCGCTGCCACCACCGGCAGGGACACGCGACGCACGGTGGCGCGCAGCAAGACCTGCAGGCCGATTTCGTCGGGCCCTGGATGACCGCCGGCTTCCAGCCCCACGGCGATCACGGCGTCCACGCCTGCCGCCTGGGCTTTCTCGGCATGTAGCGGGCTGGCCACCACCTGCAGCCATTTGATGCCCGCCTCGCGTGCGCGGCCGATGTGCTTTTGCGGGCCGCCCTGGGACGCGATGATGACCGGCACGCCTTCGGCGATGGCGATGTCCATGTGTTCCTGGGCGCGCTTGTTGTAAAGCGGGATGTTGACGGCGAAGGGCGCGTCGGTGCCACGCCGCACCTCGCGCACGGCGGCAAGCAGGGCCTCGGGGTACATCGGGCCGGCGGCGATGACGCCCAGCCCGCCGGCACGGGACACCGCCAGCGCAAGGGCCGCGTTGGACGATGCCCAGCTCATGCCGCCCTGGATGATGGGATAACGCGTGCCCAGCAATCGGGTCAGCGGAGTTTGCAGAATCATGGCCTACCTGCCGTGGGGAAAAGCCCATTTTCGATCAGTTAGTTGATAATATCAACTATATTCGACCGCAATGGATCGGGACGCGTGGTGGGGGGGCCGGAAGCGGCCCGGCACCGGGTAACCGATCCCTGGGATCAAGCCCAGTCGGTCAAGCCCAAACGCTTGGCGATCAGCACCGCCTGTGTCCGATTGGAGACGCAGAGTTTGCGCATCACGGCGGTCATGTGCGTTTTGACCGTGGCTTCCGCCACGTTCAGCTCATGCGCGATCTGCTTGTTGAGCAGCCCCGCGCCCACCATCCGCAATACCCGGTATTGCTGCGGCGTCAGCTCGCACAGCCTTGCGGCAAGTTGCCTGTCTTCGGGGCAGGCGCGACCGGCCTTGCCGTCATCGAAGGGCAGCCAGGCGCCGCCGTTCAGCACGTGGCGCAAGGCCCTGCCGATGGTGTCGGCGTTGGCCGACTTCGGAATGAAACCCATCGCGCCATGATCGATCGCGCGGCGCATCAGCAGCGGATCGTCATGCGCCGACACGATGACGACGGGCAATTGCGGCCGCATGCGGAGCACGCGCGTCAAGACGTCGAAGCCCGTCGCGCCGGGCATGTTCAGGTCCAGCAACAGCAGATCGGCGTGCGGCTTGGCCTGGACCAGGGCGTAGAGCACGCCGATCTGTTCGGCGTCCCGGATGACGGCGTTCGGGAATAAGCGGCCGATGAGCCCCCGCAGGGCTTCGATGTACAGCGGGTGGTCATCGGCGATCAGGAACAAGGACATGGCCGATCATGCCATACGCCGTTCCTGTACCAGTGCTTGCACGACCGAGGGATCGGCCAGCGTGGTGATGTCGCCCAGGTCGTCAACGGTGTTCTCGGCAATCTTGCGCAGGATGCGGCGCATGATTTTTCCCGAGCGCGTCTTGGGCAGTGCGGGCGCCCATTGCAGGTGGTCGGGCGTCGCGATGGGGCCGATTTCGCGGCGCACGTGGGCCACCAGTTCCTGGCGCAAGGTATCGGACGTTTCCAGGCCCGCTTTCAGCGTGACGTACACGTAAATGCCTTGGCCCTTGATGTCGTGGGAAAAGCCCACCGCCGCCGCTTCGGCCACCTTGGGGTGCGATACCAGCGCGCTTTCCAGTTCGGCGGTGCCGATGCGATGCCCGCTGACGTTCAGTACGTCGTCCACGCGACCGGTGACCCAGTAGTCGCCGTCGGCATCGCGGCGGCAACTGTCGCCCGTGAAGTACATGCCGGGATAGTCCTTGAAGCAACTCTCTATGTAGCGCCGGTCGTCGCCGTAGACGGTGCGCGCCTGGCCGGGCCACGAATCGCGGATGAACAGGTTCCCTTCGCCGGGGCCTTCTATCCGTTCGCCCGTCCGCACATCGACCAGCTCCGGCCGGATGCCAAAAAAGGGCATGCTGGCCGAGCCCGGTTTGCAGGCCTTGGCGCCGGGCAACGGCGCAATCAGGATGCCGCCTGTTTCCGTCTGCCACCAGGTGTCCACGATCGGGCAGCGACCCCCGCCCACGACGTCGTGATACCAGCGCCAGGCCTCGGGGTTGATGGGTTCGCCCACCGTGCCCAGCAGGCGCAGCGACTTCCGGGAGGTGCGCAGGACGGGCTCGGGGCCCTCGCGCATCAGGGCGCGGATGGCCGTGGGCGCGGTGTAGAAGATGCTGACCTCGTGCTTGTCGACGACGTGCCAGAAGCGGGAGGCGTCCGGGTAGCTGGGCACGCCTTCAAAGACGACCGTCGTGGCGCCATTGGCCAGCGGGCCGTACACGATGTAGCTGTGGCCCGTGATCCAGCCCACGTCCGCCGTGCACCAGAAAACATCGCTGTCCCGGATGTCGAAGATGGCGGCATGCGTATAGGCGGCATAGACGAGGTAACCACCGGTCGTGTGCAGCATGCCCTTGGGCTTGCCGGTGCTGCCGGAGGTATGGAGGATGAAAAGCGGGTCTTCGGCGTTCATGCGCTCCGGGACGCATTCTTCGGTTTCCCGGTCCATCAGTCGGTCCAGCCAATAGTCGCGTTCGGCGGTCATTTCGATGGGCGCGCCAGTATTCCTGACCACCAGCACATTGCGCACGCCCTCCATGCCCGGCATCTTCATCGCGGCGTCCACATTGGCCTTCAGCGCAATGCTGCGGCCCGCCCGCCGTCCTTCGTCGGCGGTGATGATGGCGCGAGCGCCGCAGTCGCGCACGCGGTCGGCGATCGAGGCCGGCGCGAATCCGCCGAACACCACGTTGTGCACGGCGCCGATGCGCGCGCAGGCCAGCATGGCGGCCACGGTGTCCACGATCATCGGCATGTAGATCGTGACGCGGTCGCCGCGGCCGATGCCGATACGTCGCAGCGCATTGCCCATCTTGCAGACCATGGCGTGCAATTCGCGGTAGCTGATGCGGCGCGAAGGCGTGCCGGGGTCGTCCGGCTCCCAGATCAGCGCGGCCTTTTCGCCGTGGGTCTCAAGGTGGCGGTCCAGGCAGTTGACGCTGACGTTCAGCTCCCCGTCGGCATACCAGCGGATATGGAAGTCTTCGGCGGCGAAGCTGACGTCCCGGATTTGCGTCGGGGGGCGAAGCCACTGCAGGCGCTGCGCGGCGCGCGCCCAGAAGGCGTCGGGATCGCGGTGCGATGCCGCATACAGGTTTTCATAGTCTTCCTGCGTAATCGTCTGCGGGCCGGCAAAGCCCTCGGGCACGGGGTAGGTGTCGCGGATGGGTTCCATGGATGGCTCCTCTGAACGGTTAATGGCTGACGGCGGTGGTGGCGCCGATACCGGTCTGGCTGCGGACGGTCAGGGCGTCGAAAGCGGCGGCTTCCTGCCGGGCCCGGGGGCTGCGGTCCAATTTCGAGAACAGCCAGATTGAGAAGAACGCGAGCGGGATGGACAGGATGCCCGGGTTGGGGAAGGGCGTGACGGGGGAAGCAAAGCCGAAGACGTCCACCCAGACGGTCTGGCTGAGCACCACCCAGACCGTCGCGCTGGCCAGGCCCAGAAAGCCACCGATGGTCGCCCCGCGCGTGGTGCATCCGCGCCAGGAGATCGACAGCACCAGCACGGGGAAGTTGGCGCTGGCGGCGATGGCGAAGGCCAGCCCTACCATGAACGCCACGTTCTGGTTCTCGAACACGATGCCCAGCAGGATGGCCATGACGCCCAGCGCGATGGTGGACAGGCGCGAAATGCGCATCTGCTGGTGTTCCGTGGCGCGGCCGCGCGCGATGACGTTGGCGTACAGGTCATGCGAAATGGCTGCGGCGCCCGCTAGCGCCAGACCGGCCACCACCGCCACGATGGTGGCGAAGGTGACGGCCGCCAGGAAACCCAGCAGCAGATTGCCGCCCACGGCGTTGGCCAAGTGGACCGCGACCATATTGGTGCCGCCGATCAGGCTTTTCATCATGTCGAACCCGCCGTCCGGGCCCGTCGCGAAATACTCGGGGTGCCGAACCAGCAGCGCAACCGCGCCAAAGCCGATGATGAACGTGAGCAGATAGAAGTAGCCGATGAAAGCGCTGGCGTAGATCACGGACTTGCGGGCTTCCCTGGCGTTGGAGACTGTGAAGAAGCGCATCAGGATGTGGGGCAGGCCGGCGGTGCCGAAAGCCAGCGCGATGCCCAGCGACAAGGCGTTCAGCGGATTGCTGCTGACCTGCGCGCCCGGCGCCAGCAGTTCCAGGCCGGACGGGTGCACGCGGGTAGCCTCTGCCAGCAGCGCATCGGGGCTGTAATCAAAGGCCGCCAGCACCAGGATCGTCATCAGCGTGGCGCCGAACAGCATCAGGACCGCCTTGATGATCTGTACCCAGGTCGTGGCGGTCATGCCGCCGAAGGCGACGTAGATCATCATCAGCGACCCGACGATCAGCACCGCGATGTTGTAGTCCAGCCCGAACAGCAGCACGATCAGCTTGCCCGCGCCGACCATCTGCGCGATCAGGTACAGCGCGATGATCAGCAGCGACGCGCTGGCCGCCAGCACTCGCATGGGGGTTTGGGCCAACCGGAACGAGGTCACGTCCGCAAAGTTGTAGCGGCCCAGGTTGCGCAGCCGTTCAGCGATCAGGAACATGACCACCGGCCAGCCGAACAGGAAACCGATGGCGTAGATCATGCCGTCGAAACCGCTGACGTAGACCATGCCCGCGATGCCCAGGAACGAGGCGGCGGAAAGGTAATCGCCTGCGATGGCCAATCCGTTCTGGAAGCCTGTCAGTCCGCCGCCGGCCGTGTAGAAGTCCGACGTGGTGCGGGTGCGCTTGGCGGCCCAATAGGTGATACCCATTGTTCCCGCGATGAAGGTCAGGAACATGACGATGGCCGAGGTGCTGGCCTGCCCGGTCGCCGCGGCGCGGGCCGAGCCCGCCAGCGCGCAACCCAGCATGAAGACCAGCACGGCGCTTGCTGTCTTGCGCTTCATGATACGTCCTTGATGATGGCGGCCAGCAGCGGGTCGAAAACCGTGTTGGAGATGTGGACGTAGGCCGAAATCAGCACTACGGCGCTGCATGCGACGAGGACGCCGCTCAGGACGCCGATGCTCATCGTCATGCCTGGCAGCGGGCGGGCGAAGAACGCGGGATCGAATGCCAGCGTCAGGATGAAGCCCGCGTAGATGACGCCGGTGATGGCGAAGAACAGCAGGCTGGTGCGGTTGCGGCGACGCAGCAATTCCTGATATTTGGGATGCTGCATGGCAGCGGCAACCACGCCGTCGGGCGAAGTCATCGGAAGAGTCTCCTTGTTGTTTTGGGCGGACGAACCGCCGTTCAATATAGAGACGCAATCATTCGAGGGACACGCGACCTTAGTCGTAGGGGGAAGGCCCGAGTGACAGGCGGAGAAAGTGCGATGCGGCAGCATGGCTATTGCCGCTTCGCCCCGGGGGAGTTGTATATGATGTGCGGGTCGTCCCGAGGAGGGGACGCAGACCCATACAACAACCAGACACGGGTTTCATGTCTATCCAAACCGATAAGATTTCCACGCGCACCCTCATCCTGGGTACCCTTGTGGTGCTTCTTGCCATGGGCGTGCGCGCCACTTTTGGCCTGTTCATGCAGCCGATGGGCCTGGCGCACGGCTGGGGCCGCGACGTGTTTTCGATGGCCTTCGCCTTGCAGAACCTGGTGTGGGGCGTCGCCTGCATCTTCATGGGCATCCTGGCCGACCGCTACGGATCGGGGCGCACCATCGCGCTGGGCGCGGTGCTGTACATGCTGGGCATGATCGGCACGCGCTTTGCGACCGACGAAACCACGCTGTACCTGACCGCCGGCGTGCTGGTCGGGTTGGGCCAGGCGGGCACCACGTTCCCCGTAATCCTGCCGGTCGTGGCGCGTGCGGTGCCGCCCGCCTACCGCAGCACGGCGATGGGCATCGCCAGCGCCGGCGGTTCGCTGGGCCAGTTCGCCGTGGTGCCTACCGGGCAGGCGCTGATCACCGGCATGGACTGGCCGGGGGCGCTGTGGGTGCTGTCGCTGTTCGTGGCTTGCGCCGCGCCGCTGGCCTATTTCCTGCGCGGGCGTCCGCAAGCGCAATCGGGGCCGCAGCAGTCCCTGGCCGCGGCCGTGCGCCAGGCAGTACGGCATCCCTCGTTCCACTTCCTGTTCTGGAGCTATTTCGTCTGCGGGTTTCACACTGCCTTCATCACCCTGCACCTGCCCGCCTATGTGACCGACGGCGGCCTGACGCCGGGGCAGGGCGCGACCGCCGTGGCGCTGATCGGGCTGTTCAACGTGCTGGGCTCGTTCTATGCGGGCAAGCTGGGTGGCAAATACAGCAAGAAGCGCTTGCTGGCGGTCGTGTATTTCATGCGGGCCTTCGGCATTCTGCTGCTGTTGGCCATGCCCTTGTCGGCGTGGGTGCTGTATGCCTTTGCGGCCTGGATGGGCCTGTTCTGGTTAGGGACGGTACCGCTTACACAAGGGCTGATCGGGCAGATCTACGGCCTGCGTTATGCGGCCACGTTGTCGGGCATCGTCTTCCTGGGGCACCAGCTGGGCAGCTTCATCGGTGTCTGGCTCGGGGGGTACGCCTACGCCAAGACGGGCAATTACGATATGGTCTGGTGGTTGGGCGTGGCGCTGGCCGTGATCGCGGCGCTGCTGTGCCTGCCGGTGCGGGAGCAGCCGGTGACGCCCGCCGAACCCCGCCCCGCGTCGGCATGAGGCCGGCGCCCGAACCTTGCGATCCGGAGATCCGCCCATGACCTCGGCCCATCCTCCCGCCGTCCGCCGCCATCGGGGCTGGCGCGCCCTGGGCGTGCTGGCGCTGGCGGCCGTGCTGGGCCTGGCGTTCTGGGGCTACACCACGCCCGAGATGCAGATCCATTGGGAAAACCTGGCCGCGCTCTGCGGCTTTTAGCCGCCTTCATCCGCTCGGCTCGCGGTATCCTACGACGGAGTTTTTCTCCGTCGTTTTTTTGTCGCCCGCGCCTGCCGTTTCGGCAAGCGCTTTGTAGGTGCCCATGCAGGACGCATCGCTTTCCTTTTCCGATCTCTCGCTGCCGGACATCGGCGCCATGCCCGCCGCCGACACGCTGGTGCTGACCGTCAACAACCGGCTGTCGCGCCGCTTGACGCTGGAGCTGGCTGGTCTGCTGCGCCAGGAGCGCCAGGTCAGCGAATTGCCGCGCATCCTGCCGTTGTCGGCCTGGTTGGCCGAGTCCGCCAACGAGCTGGCCTTCGAAGCCGATGATGACGTGCCTGCTTACCGGCTGGACAGCTTTGCCACGCAGTTGGTATGGACCGAAGCCATTCGCGCGGAGGAAGCGGAGCGGGTGCTGCTGGACGCCAGCCAGGCCGCGCGCTTGTCCATGGATGCCGATCTGCTGATGGACGAGTGGGACCTGCACGTGCCGTCGGGCGCGGACACCGACGAATATCGCGGCTTTGCCCGGTGGCGCGCGCGCTACCGCCAAACGCTGGCAGGCATCGATGCCGAAGACGCGAACCAGGGGTATGCGCGCGTGCTGCGCGCTCTGGAAGACGGCCGGCTGGCGACCCCGGGCCAACTGGTGCTGGCGGGTTTTACCGATATGTCGCCGCGCTTTCGCCGGTTGCTCGGCGCGTTTGAAGCGCAGGGCACCGTGGTGGCGCAGTGGCGCGATGCGCAGCGGGTCGAAACCGTGGCGCGGCGGTTCGAGGCCGCGGATCAGGGCGCGGAATGGCGCGCCGCCGCCGCGTGGGCCGCCAGCCGCTTGAAGGCGAATCCGCTTGGGCGCTACGCCATCGTGTCGCCGCAACTGGAGGCCGAATCCCCGTTCGCGCGACGCGTGTTGAGTCAGGCCTTGGCCGGCCGTGATGGCGCGCCGGCTTTTGCGTTCAACGTGGCGGTGGGCCGGCCGCTTGATGAATGGCCGATGGCGCGCGCCGCGCTGGCGTGGCTGCGTGCGCTGGCCGAATGCGCTGCAGGCAAGGGCTGCGGCGTGGATGTGCTGGGCGCCGCCGTGCTGGCCGGCTATTGCGCCGGCGACGTGCGCGACCGCGCGCGACTGGCCGCGATTGACGCGCGCTGGCGCCGGCAGGCCGTGCAGCACGTGGGCCCGCAGGACTGGAAGAAGTTGCTGGCCGACATGCCCGCCCTGGCGCAAGCCTGGAACCAGGCGATGGAGATCTGGACGCAGGGCGGTCGCCAGGCGACCTGCGACATCTGGATGTTGCGCATGAAAGCCGCGCTGACGGCGTTGGGATTCCCCGGCGAAGCCGTGCTGGACAGCGTGGGGTATCAGGTCATGGGCGCGCTGGGCGACGCCTTGGGCAGCTTCTCCGCGCTGGCGCCGGCGGCCGGCCGGCTGGGCGGCGTGGCGGCGGTGAATCTGCTGCATAGCGTGGCGCGGTCCGCATCGTTCCAGCCCCAGCGCGATCCGCTGGCACGCCTGGATGTACTGGGTCTGCTGGAGGCCGAAGGCGGCTACTGGGATGGCGTCTGGATGCTGGGCTTGACCGATGACGTCCTGCCCGCATCGCCCAAGCCCAACCCGCTGTTGCCCTTGGCGGTGCTGCGCCAGGCCAAGGCGCCGCGGGCCACGCCCGAACGGGAACGCGAATGGGCTGAAGGCATGTATGCCGCGCTGTGCCGCTGCGCGCCCGCCATCATCGTCAGCCACGCCCACATGGATGGCGAGCGCGAATTGCGTCCCTCGCCGCTGATCGCCGCCGCAGCGTTGACGGACTGGGCGCCGGCCGCCGCCGATCTGGTGGCGGCGCTGCCGCAGGAATCGCTGGACGACAACCAGGGGCCGCCGCTGGCCCCCGGGAACCGCGGTGGCGGGGGGCTGGACGTCCTGGACACGCAGGCGCGCAACCCGCTATGGGCCTTCGTGCGCCACCGCTTGGGCGCTCGCGAACTGGCGCCCTATGCCGACATCGCCACCGTGAACGTGCGCGGCCAGTTCCTGCACAAGGCGCTGGAACTGGTGTGGGGCATGATGCCCGACCAGGAAGCCTTGCACGAGGTCCTGGCC
Source organism: Achromobacter sp. (assembly GCF_057314935.1). Taxonomy (NCBI): domain Bacteria; kingdom Pseudomonadati; phylum Pseudomonadota; class Betaproteobacteria; order Burkholderiales; family Alcaligenaceae; genus Achromobacter; species Achromobacter sp. Next base: position 4,113 of record NZ_DBHKZA010000043.1, on the reverse strand, counting down.
ACCGGCCGGCTGCCCGCCCTGCTGGAGCAGGCAGTGGCGCAGGCGGCCGACGTCGAGCTCAAGGATTACGCGCCCGCGCTCAAGGCGCTGGAATGCCAGCGCGCCCGGACCGTGCTGGCCTCGTGGCTGGACATGGAGGCGCAGCGCCTGCCGTTCGCCGTCGCCCAGGTTGAAAAAAACCACCAGTGGCAGCGCGGGGCGCTGAACCTGAAGCTGCGGCTGGATCGCATCGACAGCCTGGCCGATGGCCGCAACGTCATCGTCGACTACAAGACGGGCGTGGCCGCTGCCAAGCCCGAGCCCGACTGGTCAAGAAGCCGGCCGGTGAACGTGCAGTTGCCGTTCTATGCGTCGGTGCTGGCGGATGCCGCGGGCGGCGAGGTGGCTGGCCTGGTGCTGGCGCAGATCCATGCGCGGCAGGTGGCCGCCCAAGGCCTGGCCGACGAAGACCTGGGCATGCCGGGCGTCACGCTGGCCGAAGACAGCAAATTCTTCGATGGCCTGTCCTGGCCCGAGATCCGGCAGCGCTGGCGCGTGGCGATCGAAGCGCTGGCCGACGAGTATGTCGCCGGGGTGGCCACCAACGTGGCCTACCGGCGGGATGATTTGAAATACTGCGATGCATTGCCGTTCCTGCGTTTGCATCTGGACGACGAGGATGCATGAGCATGGCTGAACAAGAACGCTTGCCGCAGGACCACGCCGCGCGCACCGACGCGCTGGACCCGACCCGTTCGTTCCTGGTGCAGGCTCCGGCGGGCTCGGGCAAGACCGAACTGCTGACCGACCGTATCCTTGCCCTGTTGGCCACGGTGAACCGTCCGGAAGAGATCGTCGCCATTACCTTCACGCGCAAGGCCGCGTCCGAAATGCACGCCCGCGTGCTGAGCAAGCTGCGTCGCGGGCTGGACGGGCCGCCCGAGGCCATGCATGAACGCCGCAGCTGGGAATTGGCCCGTGCCGCCCTGGCGCGCAACGAAGCGCAGGGCTGGCATCTGCTGGATCACCCGGCGCGCCTGGCCATCCGCACCATCGATTCCTTCTGCGCGGGGCTGGTGCGCAGCATGCCATGGCTGTCGGAACTGGGCGGCATGCCCGAGATCACCGATGACGCCCGCGCGAACTACGAGGCCGCCGCGCGCGCCACGCTCGACCTGGCTGACGAGTATGACGCGGTGCGCGTGTTGTTGCAGCATCTGGACGTGGATGTGCAGGCGGCCAAGGACGCCATCGCCGACATGCTGGGCCAACGCGACCAATGGCTGCCGCTGCTGCGCCATGGTTCCGACCGCGCGGGCATGGAAGCCATGCTGGCCGAAGCCATCGGCGAAGACCTGGATGCGCTGAGCGAAGCGATGCCGTATGGCTGGGCCGAAGCGCTGTGCGGGCCCGCCCGTTTGGCCGCGACCCATCTGCAGGACGGCGAAGACGACAACAAGCTGCTGGCGCTGCTGGACTGGACGGAAGAACTGCCGCCGGATGCCGAGGTGCTGGACCAGTGGCGCGCGGTGGCGCATCTGTTGCTGACTGGCACGGGCAGCCTGCGCAAGACGGTCAACAAGAATTTGGGCTTTCCTGCCAAGTGCGCGCACAAGGAACCCTTTGTGGCGTGGTTGGAGGCGGCCGACGGGCAGGCCGCCTGGGTGCGCCGCCTGAACGCCGTGCGCGACATTCCGGAGCCGCGCTTCACCGACGCGCAGTGGGAAGTGCTGGGCGCCCAGTTGATGACGCTGGCGCTGGCCGTGGCCCAGTTGCGGCTGCGCTTCGCGGACACGGGCGAAGTGGACTTCATCGAGATCGCGCAGCGCGCGGCCTCGGCGCTGGGCAGCGCCGATGATCCGGGTGAATTGCTGTTGAAGCTGGATGCGTCGATCCGCCATCTGCTGATCGACGAATTCCAGGACACCAGCCAGACGCAGCTGGACCTGCTGCGCACGCTGACCTCCGGCTGGCAGGCGGGCGATGGCCGCAGCCTGTTCCTGGTGGGCGACCCCATGCAGTCCATCTACCGCTTCCGCAAGGCCGAAGTGGGCCTGTTCCTGGAGGTGGCGGATATCGGCGTGGGCGAGTTGCAGCCCGATTTCCTGAACCTGACCGACAACTTCCGGTCGCAGGCGGGCATCGTCGACTGGGTGAACCGGTCGTTCGTGTCGCTGCTGCCCAAGCGCAGCGACGCCGCCGCAGGCGCGATCGCCTACAGCCCGTCCACCGCTTTCCACGACGCGCTGCCGGACCCGGCGGTGCGCTTCCATCCCGCGTGGTCGCGCGCCGGCGCGGCGCCTGCCGAAGAGCAGGCTGAAGACATCGC
>NZ_DBHKZA010000043.1:0-1705 GCF_057314935.1 Achromobacter sp. | reverse complement strand
CCGTCGGCGCAGGCGCTGCTTGGCGCCGACGAATTCGAGCGCTTGCGCCAGGTGGCGGCCGTTTTGCTGGACAAGCGCAACGATTCCGGCGCCATGCCTTTCGCGGCGTGGGTGGAATCGCTGTGGCGCCGCCTGGGCGGCCCCGCGCTGTATGCCGGCCTATCGGTGGCCAATGACGCGGAAAGCCTGTTCCAGCTGGTCGAACGACTGGCGCCGCACGGAGGCATCGACCCCGCCGCGTTGGACGCGGGCATTTCGCGCCTGTTCGCCGCCCCCGATGCGGCGGACGAAGACGACGGCGCGGTCGAGATCATGACCATGCACAAGTCCAAGGGCCTGCAGTTTGAAACGGTCATCCTGTACGGCCTGCACCGCGCGCCGCGCGGCGACCAGGCGCCGCTGGTGCGTTTCGAGCAAAGCGGCGGACGCGTGCTGTTCGGCCCGGTCAAGCCGCGCGCCGAAACCGAGGCCGACCCGGTCTCGCGCTACCTGGGCGCACGCGAAGCGCGCCGCGCCTCCTACGAAATCGATCGGCTGCTGTACGTGGCGGCTACCCGGGCGCGCAAGCGCCTGCATCTGGTGGGGCACGTGTCGCTCGACGAGGCCACCGGCCAGATCAAGACTCCGCCCTCGGCCAGCCTGCTGGGCCGCCTGTGGCCCTGCCTGGAAATGCCGGTGCCGCCGTCATTGCAGGGCGAGGCCGAACCCGACGCCGCAGACGGTCCGGAATGGCAGGGCGAACCGTTGCGGCGGGTGGCAAGCGAAGGCCTCGCGCAACTGGCTCGCCTGTCCGACATCACGATCAGCCCCGGCTTCGGCGCAGCCGCCCGCGGCGTCTGGGGCGACGGCAGCGAACATCCCGCCTGGCAGCTGGAAGCCGGTTACGACGCCGCCATCGGCACGCTGGCCCACGCATGGCTTGCCCGCATCGGCCAGGACGGCGTGCACGCCTGGCCTGCGGATGCCCTGACGGACCGGCTGCCCGCCATGCGCCGCCAACTGACGCGCGCAGGCATCCCCGCCAGCCAGGCAGACGCCGCCGCCGAAGCGGTGCTGGAAACCTTACAGGCCACGCTATCGGACGACCGCGGCTTGTGGCTGCTGTCCCAATCCGGCGCCCGCCGCGAATGGCCCCTGATCGACGCCGCCGGCAAGGTATCCGTCATCGATCTGGCCCTGAGCACCGAAGACGGCTGGCTGATCGTCGACTACAAGACAGGCCGCCCCCACCCCGGCGAACCCCCCGCCGCCTTCGCCACCCGCATGCGCCAACGCCACGGCGAACAACTGCTGCGCTACTGCACCCAAGTCACCGCCCTGGACGGCCGCGTAGCAAGAGCTGCCCTCTATTTCCCAAGAGCGAAGGCCTGGATCGATTTGCAGCAGTAGTTCGCGAGGAGGTCGTTTTGACCAGGAGTCAATACGCGCGTAGCCCGGCAAGCAGCGATGGCGACATGCCAGGAGCTGCCAAGCATTCACGGTTGCCTGATTGGTTGCGCGCGCTGGATGTGGGGCTTCTTGCGGCCGACATCTCGCGCTCCACCCAACCTACGCCATCGGAGCTCCGTTCAGCGAAGCAAAGCGAAGGATCGCCCCACAAGAAATCAAACGAAGGCAGCAAAGAGGCGAGCGAAGCAAGCGAAAAAGGCAAAGCGAAGCAAGCAAAAAAGGCAAAGCGAAGCAAGCAAAAAAGGCAAAGCGAAGC
>NZ_DBHKZA010000042.1:0-53449 GCF_057314935.1 Achromobacter sp. | reverse complement strand
CCCGTCGCTCCACCTCCCCCACCTGATGGCGGGGACCCCTAGCAAACCAATCATCAGAAGCGCGCAAGCGACCACCGCCCCGACGCCCGGAAACGCGTATGCCGAATGCGGCCGCCTGCGCGGCCGCTTGAGGCGGGCCACGTAAATCTCGTCAGTAAGTTGGGATCTAGCGGCGCATCAAGCCAAGACGGCGCAGCCCGTCGGCGGGGTTGGGCTGATGGCGCGCAACCTTGATGCGCCCGAGGGAATCTGAAGGGAAGGCCGCAGGCCTGGACGAAGATGACGAGAGGGCAGTCCGGAGCGAAGGCTCCGGACCGCAATCGTGGGCGCGCGCCATCAGCCCAACCCCGACGATGGGCGCCCCACGAAGCCACCCCAACGCGCCAAGGAATCCCCCCCCCACCTACGAAGCCCTCACTTACACCGACACCAAAAAACTACTTCGCAGCCCCGGCCGCCCACCCTTTGGACAATTCCACCGCCTGCCTCCACCGTGCCATCCGAGCTTCCCGCACCGACGCCGGCCATCCCGGTTCGAACGTCCGTTCCGCCTGCCACTTCGATGCGAACTCGTCCAACCCCGACCAGAATCCCACCGCCAGTCCGGCCAATCCTGCTGCGCCCAGCGCCGTCGACTCCGGCACTCTTGGGCGCACCACCGGCACGCCCAGCAGATCGGCCTGCATCTGCATCAGCAGGTCGTTGCGGGCGGCGCCGCCGTCCACGCGCAGTTCGGTCAATGCGATGCCGCTGTCGCCGTTCATGCAGGTCAGCAGTTCCGCGCTTTGCAGCGCGATCGATTCCAGCGTGGCGCGGGCGATGTGGGCGCGGGTGGTGCCGCGGGTCAGGCCGATCAGCGTGCCGCGGGCGTAGGGGTCCCAGTGCGGGGCGCCCAGGCCGGCGAAGGCTGGCACCATGAAGACGTCGTCCGTGTCCGACACGCTGGCGGCCAGGGATTCGACTTCTTCCGAGCGCTGGATGATGCCCAGACCGTCGCGCAACCATTGCACTGCCGCGCCGGCCACGAACACGCCGCCTTCCAGCATGTACGTGGGGGTCCAGCTGTCTTGGCCGGACTGGGGCAGGCCCCAGCCGACCGTCGACAGCAGATGGTTCTTCGATTGCACGGGCTTGTCGCCCACGTTCATCAACATGAAGCAACCGGTGCCGTACGTGTTTTTCGCCATGCCTGGTTTGAAGCAGGCCTGGCCGAAGGTGGCGGCTTGCTGGTCGCCGGCCACGCCTGCGATCGGGATGGAGCCGCCCAGCCATTCCGGCAGCGCGTTGCCCACGACCGCGCTGCTGGGCGCGATCTGCGGCAGCACGCCGCGGGGGATCTTCAAGAGCGCCAGGATCTCGTCGTTCCAGTCCTGTGTGTGCAGGTCGAACAGCATCGTGCGCGAGGCGTTGCTGGGGTCCGTGCTGTGCACGGCGCCGCCGGTCAGTTGCCAGATCAGCCAGGTGTCCACGGTGCCGAACGCCAGTTCGCCGCGTTCGGCCATCTGGCGCGCGCCCGGCACGTGGTCCAGCAGCCAGGCCAGCTTCGTGCCCGAAAAGTACGCGTCCAGCACCAGGCCGGTCCGCGATTGCAGGAAATCGGCGTGGCCGTCGCGGCGCAGCTGATCGCACATCGGCGCGGTGCGGCGGTCTTGCCAGACGATCGCGCGGGCAAGCGGCCGGCCCGTGGCGCGTTCCCAGATCAGCGTGGTTTCGCGCTGGTTGGTGATGCCGATGGCGGCCACGTCAGCCGCGGTGGCGGCGGCGTTGCGCAGCGCTTCGCGCGCCACGTCAAGCTGGGTGTGCCAGATCTCGCCGGCGTCGTGCTCGACCCAGCCCGGACGCGGGTAGTGCTGGCGGAATTCACGCTGGCCGACGCCGCGCACCACGCCGTCGCGGTCGAATACGATGGCCCGGGAGCTGGTCGTGCCCTGGTCCAGGGCTAGGACAAATTCATTCGTCGTCACTTTGTTTGGCGCCGTTCAGGTGTGCCCCGGCTTGCGGCTCGAGGCGTCTAAAGGAGAAGGTCGAGGCCATGCACATCAGGCCGATGACGATGAAGCCGGCGACGACATCGCTGACTGCAAGCGTCTCGGCGCCGCGCAGGGCCATGCTGACGTTCAGCGTGACTGCGGCCACCCCCACGCCCAGGCTGATGCCCAGCTGCTGCGCCATCGCCGCGAAGCTGCTGGCGCGGCTCATCTTGGCCGGGGGGATATCGGCATAGGTTAGCGTATTTACCCCGGTGAACTGCAATGACCGGAAGAAGCCGCCGACCAGCAGGATGGCGATCATCAGCCAGACCGGCGTGGCCGGGGTGAAGGTGGCGCAGACCATGATGAAGACGCCGGTCAGCAGCGCGTTCACGGTCAGCACGCGGCGAAAGCCGAAGTGCCGGACGATGGGCGTGGCCACGAACTTCATCAGCAGCGCGCCGGCGGCGCTGGCGAACGTGATCAGGCCGGCCGAAAACGGCGACAGGCCGAACCCCACCTGCAGCAGCATGGCCAGCAGGAAGGGCGTCGCGCCCACGGCGAAGCGGCACAGGTTGCCGCCCAGGGTGGAAATGGCGAACGTGGGGATCCGCATCAGCGACAGGTCGATGATGGGGTGTTCGACGCGCCGGGCGTGCCAGGCGTACAGGAAGCCGCAGGCCGCGCCCACGGCGATCATGCCCAGCAACATCGGCAGCGGCATGACGTCGCGGCCGATGGCTTCGAAGCCGCTGACCAGCGTGGCCAGGCACACGGCGCTAAGCAGGAAGCCCAGCCAGTCCAGGCGCGGGGCGGTCTCTTCCTTGATCTCGGCCACGTAGCGCAGCACCAGCGCAATCCCCAGGACGCCGATCGGGATGTTGATCAGGAAAATCCAGTGCCACGACATGTAGGTGACCATGAAGCCGCCCAGCGGCGGCCCGATCACCGGGCCCAGCAGCGCCGGAATGGACAGGAACGACATGGCTTTCAGCAGATCCTGCTTGGGCACGGTGCGCAGCAGGATGATCCGGCCCACCGGCACCATCATCGCCCCGGCCATCCCCTGGATGATCCGGGCCACGACCAGCTGGGGCAGGTCCTGCGAGACGGCGCAGGCGACGGAACTGAGCGTGAACAGGCCGATGGCGGCCACAAACACCCGGCGTGCGCCGTATCGGTCGGCCGCCCAGCCGCTGACGGGCACGAAGACGGCCACGGACAGCAGGTAGGACGTAATGGCCACATTCAGCCGGACGGGCGTGGATCCCAGGGCCCGGGCCATGGCCGGCAGGGCGGTGGCCACGACGGTCGCGTCCAGCATCTGCATGAACAGCGCACAGCCCACAATGAAGGGGATCATGCGCGCCGCGCGCAGCGCGTCCGGGTTCGAGGGCGGAGCGGGGTTGGCGGCTGCTGCGGATTCTGCTGACATGGCGGGAGGGGGCGTTGGGTGCCTGACGATTGTAACGCCGGGGGTTCGCCCGGCGTGAAGTAAACTCCGGGGATCCGAAACCCACTGAAATTGGTGTCATGGCGACCAACTACGAATCCGAGATCACCCTTTTCCTGAAAGACTTCAAGCAGTCGCACCCTGGCACCGAAGAACGCCAGCGCGAAGGCCGCGCCCGTCTTTGGGACAAACCGCAGGACTCGGAGCTGCTGGAAGGCTTCCGCGCGGCCCGCGTGCCGCAGCGCCCGTACGTCTATTCGGCAGACTGATCCCGTTGCGGCAGACATGTCCCAAAACCCTTCAGTCCCGGGCGAGGCACTGGCCAAGCTAGTGGCGCCTACCGTGGACAGCACGCCCGATACCGTCGATAGCGTTGCGTTCGCGCGCCTGTACGGCGAGCCGCTGTTCCAGATGCCGACGGATCTGTACATTCCGCCGGACGCGCTGGAAGTGTTCCTGGAGGCGTTTGAAGGGCCGCTGGACCTGCTGCTGTACCTGATCCGCAAGCAGAACTTCAATGTGCTGGACATCCCGATGGCGGATGTCACGCGGCAGTACCTGTCGTATGTGGACCAGATCCGCATCACCAACCTGGAACTGGCCGCCGAGTACCTGCTGATGGCGGCCATGCTGATCGAGATCAAGTCGCGCATGCTGCTGCCGGTCAGGAAGACCGACACCGGCGAAGAGCCCGAAGATCCGCGCGCCGAACTGGTCCGCCGCCTGCTCGAATACGAACAGATGAAGCTGGCCGCCCAGAAGCTGGACAAGCTGCCGCAACTGGGCCGCGACTTCGTCAGCAGCCAGGCCGTGGCCGACCTCAGCGTCGAACGCATGATGCCCGAGGTCAGCGTGGACGACCTGCGCCAGGCCTGGGCCGACATCATGAAGCGCGCCAAGCTGAATCAGCATCACCACATCACGCGCGAACAGCTGTCCGTGCGCGATCACATGACGCACATCCTGCGGCGCCTGAATGACGTGCGCTTCATGGAATTCGGCGACCTGTTCATGGAACGCGTCCGCGAAGGCGCGCCTGCGGCGGTTGTCGTCGTGCATTTCATCGCCATGCTGGAGCTGGCCCGCGAATCCCTGCTGGAGATCACGCAGGCGGAGCCCTATGCCCCCATTTACGTGCGCCTGGCCTACACCAGCGTGGCGGCGGTCGCGGCCTGATCCTGACCGGGCTGCCCCCAACCCCGGAGAGTCCCCTTGAAAGTCGTACACACCATCCAGGAATTGCGCGATCACCTGCGCGGCCAGAATCGCGTGTCGTTCGTGCCCACCATGGGCAACCTGCACGAAGGCCACCTGTCCCTGATGAAGCTGGCGCGCCAGCACGGCGACCCCGTGGTGGCGAGCATCTTCGTGAACCGCCTGCAATTCGGCCCCAATGAGGATTTCGACCAGTATCCGCGCACGCTGGCGGCGGACATCGAAAAGCTGGAGCAGGCGCGCGACGTCTATGTGCTGTTCGCGCCGAACGAGCGCGAGATGTACCCCGAACCGCAGAGCTACCGCGTGCAGCCGCCGGACGACCTGGGCGACATCCTGGAAGGCGAGTTCCGCCCGGGCTTCTTCGAAGGCGTCAGCACGGTGGTGCTCAAGCTGTTCTCTTGCGTGCAGCCGCGCGTGGCGGTGTTCGGCAAGAAGGACTATCAGCAGCTGATGGTGGTGCGCAACATGTGCCGCCAGTTCCAGCTGCCGGTGGAGGTGTTGGCGCACGAGACGGTGCGCGCCGACGACGGCCTGGCGCTGTCCTCGCGCAACCGTTACCTGACCGAGGGCGAACGCGCCGAGGCGCCGGCGCTGTATGCCGAACTGCAGCACATCGGACAGCGGCTGGCGCAGGGCGAGCGCGACGCGCTGGCCCTGGAACGCGAGGCCGCCGACCGCCTGACGCAGCGCGGTTGGAAGGTGGACTACGTGGCCCTGCGCCGCCAGCAGGACTTGAAGCGCCCCGAGGCCGCCGACCTGCAGGCTGGCGTGCCCGTCGTGGTGCTGGCCGCCGCCAAACTGGGCGCGACCCGCCTGATCGACAACCTGGAACTGGCCTACACGGCCTGATCCTGTCCCGCAGGCCGGGGCGCGCGGGCTCCGCGCCGCCCCGATCCCTGACAGATTTGCCAGCTTCCGCCGCCTGGGGCGGCCGGGCAGACTTGATGTAATCCTACATTGCAAAAAGAGTCGCCCATGCAAGCTCCCCGTCCCGATCTTGAAGCGGTGCTTTCCGCATTGACACCCCGCGAGCGGCAGATCGTCGGCTATGTGGCGGCCGGCCAGCCCAACAAGGTCATCGCCATCGATCTGGGCATTTCGCTGCGTACGGTCGAGGCCCATCGGGCCCGCATCTTGGCCAAGCTCGATGCCCGCAACGCCATGCAACTGGCCTGTCGGCTATGCGCCCACGGCCGCTCAGGCGCCTCGCCCATGCTTGAGGACGCCGCCGGTCCCCACGAACCGCCACCCCGCGCCGGCTCTGCATCGGCGCCGCGCCACGTGCTGCACGCCCCGGCGCCGCCGGCCTACGGGCCGAGCCCGCCGGATGGCACGCCGCTTGATTCGTGATGCGTGTCAGGGCTGCGAGCCCGCATGCCGTCCGCCCATGACGCCCTGCCGATGCGGCTTCGCCCATGCCGTCCTGCCAATGGCAAACCGGGCCTGGCGAACAGGATGTTCGCCAGGCCCGGCGGGGCATTCATTGGACAGAGGGGTCAGGGCTGGCCGTCAGGCTGGTCCTGGACCCTCGGCGCCATCAGGGGCATTGGGGCGCTTGGGCCTTGGCCAGCTCGTCAATCGGATCCAGGTCCGGCTGGCGGGTCAGGTTGTAGTTCAGGTTGGGCGTCTGGCCGGCGATCGAACGCACGCGCAGCACGTTGTTGGCGGCCACCACGAATTCCGCGCGGGCATTGCCCTTGCCGTCCATCAGGATGACGCGCGGCGGGCGTTCATCGGTGGCGTCCCAGCAGCCTTGCTCCGTTACGGCCGGACCCTTTTGGGGGTCGTTTTCCAGATACGCCGTGCGGCCGCGCCAGCGGCCATTGGGCGCCAGGGTCAGCGTGACACGCTGCGCCGTGCATTGCATGGCGGGCGAGAAACACGGCAGCGTGCCCATATACGTTTGGGGCTGCGGCACCAGGCTGTGCGCAGCGGCGTTCGGGGCGGTGGGCGCCGGCGCGGGGGTCGACGCCGAAGCGGCAGTGTCGGCGCCTTCCGGCACGGCTTGGCCGTCTTCGGTCGTCTGGCCGGCCGGCGTGGCTTGCGAGGCCTGGTTTTGCGGCTTGCGGGCGTCGGGTTTCAGGGCAATCTGCACCTGCGACGGGGCACGGATGACGCTGCGGTAGCCCGCGCCCGAGCCCTGGTACTGGGCGTCGGTCACGGTGCTTTCAGCCGGAGGGTCGTAATAGCCTTCGGTTTTCTGCTGGGCGCACCCGGCAGCGCCGAGTGCTGTACCGGCCAGCAGCAGCCCCATGACGCTGAGTTTGCGGGATCGGGTAACGATGTCGACGCGGGCGGTCATGGCAGCTTATCCGTGAATTGAGTCTGTCTCCGATTTTACGCACTTATGCGAAGATTCGATACGTTCCCTTAGCCACTCTTGGGCGTTGCCAGCACTTTATGCACAAATTACGACACGGCCGCAGTTGGGCTGTCTGCTTTTCCGCCATCTGTGCTGCGATGGACCCGGACCGTCGCGCGCATCGGGCTGGCGCATGAGCAGCGTTCATCACGTCTTCGACATCCCGTTGGGCGCCTTCATCGGACTGGCTGCGCTGGCGGGGTTGTTCATCGGCAACTGGTTGACCCTGCTGACCTATCGGCTGCCGCGCATGATGGAACGAGAATGGCAGGCGCAGTGCCTGGATGCGGTCGGCAAAGCGCGGCCGGCCAGCCCCGACGGCCTGTTGCGCCCGGCCTCGCAGTGCCCCGCGTGCCATGCGCCGGTGACCGGCTGGCGCCGGCTGCCGGTGCTGAGCTGGTTGTTGCTGCGCGGCCGCTGCGCCGCCTGCGGCACCCCGATCAGCTGGCGCTACCCTGCGATCGAACTCCTGACCTGTGCGCTGTTCGCCGCCTGCGCGTGGCGCTACGGCGCGACGCCTGTCGCATTGTTCGCGATGGGCCTGTCGGCGATGCTGGTGGCGCTGGCGTGGATCGACTTCGAGTCCACCCTGCTGCCCGACGCGCTGACCCAGCCGCTGGTGTGGGCGGGCCTGCTGGTCAATCTGTTCGACGCGTTCACGACCTTGCCGCTGGCGGTGGTGGGGGCGGTCGCTGGCTATGTTTTCCTGTGGGTTATCTTCCATGTGTTCCGCCTGCTGACCGGGCGCGAGGGCATGGGGTATGGCGACTTCAAGCTGCTGGCCGCACTGGGCGCGTGGTTCGGCATCGAATCCCTGCCCATGGTGCTGCTGGCGGCCTCATTGGTGGGCGTGCTGATCGGCGGCCTGCTGACGCTGTCGGGCCGCGCCGGCCGCGGGCAGCCGCTGCCCTTCGGCCCCTACCTGGCCCTGGCCGGCATCGTGATGCTGCTGCTGGGTGGAGAGCAGGGTTTATGGCAGTTCATGCGCTAGGCAAGAAAGGATGGGCATCATGTTCAAGATCGGTCTGACGGGCGGCATCGGTTCGGGCAAGTCCCGGGTGGCGGACATGCTGGGCGAATGGGGCGCGACGCTGGTCGACACCGATCAGATCGCGCACGCGCTGACGGCGGCAAACGGCGCGGCCATGCCCGCCATCGAACGCGAATTCGGCCCGCAGGCGCTGACACTCGAGGGCGCGTTGAACCGCCAATGGATGCGCGAACGCGCGTTCTCGGATCCGCAAGCGCGGCAGCGGCTCGAAGGCGTGCTGCACCCTGCCATTACCGAAGAGACCGAACGCCAGGCGGCGGCCGCGACCGGGCTGTACCTGGTCTTTGTGGTGCCCCTTCTGGTGGAGTCCCTGGCGCGTTGGCGCACGCGCGTGGATCGTATCTGCGTGGTGGACTGCGACCCGGAAACGCAGGTGGCGCGCGTGCAGTCGCGCAGCGGGCTGACGGAGCCCGCCATCAGGCGTATTATGGCGGCACAGGCTGCGCGGGCAAGCCGGTTGGAGGTTGCGGACGACGTCATCGTGAACGACGGCGCGACATCGCCGGAGCAATTGCGCGCGCAGGCGAAGACCCTGCATGACCGCTGGCTGACGCTGGCGACCACAACGGGCCGGTAAGCGACAAGCTTGGCCGGCACCCCTGAATCCCTCGGCCTCCCGGCCGACCACTGATGGGCCTGTCAAAAAGCGTGATTGTTTACGAATATCCCTTCAATGAGCGCATCCGCGCTTATCTGCGATTGGAATACCTGTTCGACAGGTTGTTCTTCTTTGCTCGCGAGGGGGACTCACGCCAGCATCAGGTTGCCGTCACGTCTCTTTTCGATCTGCTCGACGCGTGCGAACGTACCGACGTGAAAGGCGCGGTGCTGCAAGACCTGGAGCGGCAGCGCATGGCGCTGGTGGGCTTGCGCGATCACCCTGGCGTGGCGCAAGACGCGCTGGAGGCCATGCTGCGCGAACTGGAAAAAGTGGCTAGCGCGCTGGCCGCCCCTGGCAAGACCGGGCAGTCGCTGCGCGAAAACGAATGGTTGACCAGCCTGCGTGGCCGCTTGTCCGTGCCGGGCAGCGCCACGCAAGTGGACATGCCTTCCTATTTCGCCTGGCAGAACAAGACCGAAGCCGCCCGTTGCGCGGACTTGCAGGCCTGGGTATCGCCCTTTCTTCCTTTGTACGATGGCCTGACGCTGGCGCTGCGCCTGCTGCGCGAGTCCGGCCGCAAGACCGATATCGTGGCCGAGCAGGGCGCCTACCAGCAGATGCTGGGCGGCAAGCAATTCCAGCTGCTGCGCGTCTGGGTGGATCCGACCCAGGGCGTGTTTCCCGAGATCAGCGCCAATAAGTACATGATCTGGATACGGTTTTCCACGCAAGACGGCGAATTCAAGCCCCAGCAGGTGGCGCGCGACGTTGCGTTCCAGATGACGCTCTGCAGCTCATAGGTGGGTTAGCGGGCGGGCATCGAAGCGGGCGTTCTTGAGACCGATTCTTGTTGCGGCCAGTTTCAACTCGCGACCGCAATGGTAGAAAAGGCGACCGACTAGTAGACAATACGGCTTTCTCCGTCAGTGCCGGAACCGTTTCCATGTCCGATAGTCGTCCTGTTTCCCCGCCTTCCCGCTGGACCCGCCGCCGCATCATTGGATTGGTGGTGTTGTTGCTTGCCGTGGCCGTCATTGCCTGGCTTGCGCTGCGGCCGTCGGCCAAACAGGGCGCGGCCGGCGGGCCTGGCGGCCGTGCTGGCGGGGGACGGCCCCCGATGGCCGCCATGGCGAACCTGGCCGTGCCGGTGCGCATCGCCACCGCCGCGACGCAGGACATCGACATTTACCTGAAGTCCCTGGGCACCGTCACGGCCTACAACACGGTCACCGTGCGCAGCCGCGTCAGCGGCGAACTGGTGGACGTGGCTTTCCAGGAAGGCCAGCGCGTGAAGGCGGGCGACCTGCTGGCCCAAGTGGACCCCCGGGCCTTCCAGGTGGCCCTGGACCAGGCGCGCGGCACCCAGATGCAGAACCTGGCCCAGCTGGAGAACGCGCGGCGCGACCTGCAGCGTTATCAGGCCTTGTTCAAGCAGGATTCCATCGCCAAGCAGCAGGTGGACACCCAGGCCGCGCTGGTGCGCCAGTACGAAGGCACGGTCAAGAGCGATCAGGCCAATGTGGACAACGCCAAGCTGCAACTGGATTACGCCCGCATCACCGCGCCCATCAGCGGCCGGCTGGGGTTGCGCCAGGTCGACCGCGGCAACCTGGTGTCCAGCTCGGACGCGAACGGGCTGGTCGTGATTACCCAGACCCAGCCGATTTCGGTGGTGTTCACGTTGCCCGAAACCCAGCTGCCCGAAGTGCGCGGCGAAATCGCGGCCGGCAAGACGCTGACGGTCGACGCGTATGACCGCGCCGACACCCGCCGCATCGCCACCGGCGTGCTGGAGACCCTGGATAACCAGATCGACGTCACCACCGGCACGCTGAAGCTCAAGGCCAAGTTCGACAATGCGGACGACGCGCTCTTTCCCAACCAGTTCGTCAACGTGCGCCTGCATGTGCTGACGCGCAAGGACGTCACCGCCATTCCCACCGCCGCGATCCAGCAGGGGTCGGCGGGCGCCTTCGTGTTCCTGGTGCAGCCGGACAACACCGTCCTGGTGCGTCAGGTGAAGCTGGGCGCCATCAACAACGGCATGGTGGCCGTGAACGAAGGCCTGCAGCCGGGCGACCGCGTCGTCACGGAAGGCACTGACCGCCTGCGCGCCGGCGCCAAGGTGGAAGTGGTGGGCGGCGCGGAAGTGATTCCGGCCACCCGCGACAAGACGCTTGGGGCAGGGGCGCCTGCCGGCACCACGCCCGCGTCCAAGTAAGCCGAGGCCATCGTGAGCCCGTCGCGCCTGTTCATCCTCCGCCCCGTCGCCACCACGCTGGCGATGGTGGCGATCCTGATCGCCGGTTTCATCGCCTACCGGATGCTGCCGGTGTCGGCGCTGCCCGAGGTGGACTACCCGACGATCCAGGTGGTGACGCTGTACCCCGGGGCCAGTCCGGACGTCATGACCTCGCTGGTCACCTCTCCCCTGGAACGGCAGTTCGGGCAGATGCCAGGCTTGAACCAGATGTCGTCCACGAGTTCAGGCGGCGCCTCGGTCATCACGATGCAGTTCAACCTGACGCTGCCGCTGGACGTGGCCGAGCAGCAGGTGCAGGCGGCGATCAATGCCGCGTCGAACCTGCTGCCCAGCGATTTGCCGGTGCCGCCGACCTACAACAAGGTGAACCCGGCGGACGCGGCCGTGCTGACGCTGGCCATCACGTCGCCCACCATGCCCTTGCCGCAGGTGCGCGACCTGGTGGACACGCGGGTGGCGCAGAAGCTGTCGCAGATTCCGGGGGTGGGCCTGGTCAGCGTGGCGGGCGGCCAGCGGCCGGCGGTGCGGGTGCAGGTCAACCCGCAGGCGCTCGCGGCCAACGGCCTGGCGCTGTCCGACCTGCGCACCGCGATCGTGGGCGCCAACGTCAACCAGCCCAAGGGCAACCTGGACGGGCCGTTGCGGTCCACCACGATCAACGCCAATGACCAGCTGAAGTCGCCCACCGACTACAACGACCTGATCATCGCCTACAAGAACAACGCGCCGCTGCGCCTGTCGGACGTGGCGCGCGCGGTCGAAGGCGCCGAAGACACGCGCCAGGCCGCCTGGGCCGGCGACAAGCCCGCCATCCTGCTGAACATCCAGCGCCAGCCGGGCGCCAACGTGATCGACGTGGTCAACCGGATCCAGGCGCTGTTGCCGCAACTGCGCGCGGCCTTGCCCGCCACGCTGGACGTCACCGTGGTGTCGGACCGCACGCAGACCATCCGCGACTCGGTGGAGGACGTGAAGTTCGAAATGCTGCTGGCCGTGGGGCTGGTGGTCATGGTGACCTTCGTCTTCCTGCGCAGCCTGACGGCCACGCTGATTCCCAGCGTCGTGGTGCCGCTGTCCCTGGTGGGCACCTTCGGCATCATGTACCTGGCGGGTTTCTCCATCAACAACCTGACCTTGATGGCGCTGACGATCGCTACCGGCTTCGTGGTGGACGACGCCATCGTCATGATCGAGAATATCGCCCGCCATATCGAAGAGGGCGAAACGCCCTTGCAGGCGGCGTTGAAGGGCGCCTCTCAGATTGGCTTCACGCTGATTTCGCTGACGTTTTCGCTGATTGCCGTGCTGATCCCGCTGCTGTTCATGACGGAAGTGGTGGGGCGGTTGTTCCGGGAATTCGCGATCACGCTGGCGGTGTCGATCCTGATCTCGCTGGTGGTGTCGCTGACCCTGACGCCGATGATGTGCGCGCGCCTGTTGCGCGCCGAATCGGAGCAGAAGCACGGCCGCTTCCACACGGCCACGGGCAACTTCATCGACCGCGTCATCGCCGGCTACGACCGCATGCTGCAGGTGGTGCTGCGCCATCAGCCGCTGACGCTGCTGGTGGCGCTGGGCACGTTCGCGCTGACCGTGGTGCTGTACATGGTGGTGCCCAAGGGCTTCTTTCCGCAGCAGGATACCGGCCTGATCCAGGCCATCACGCAGGCGCCGCAATCCATTTCGTTCCCCGCGATGGCCGAACGGCAGCAGACCGCGGCCCGGCTGGTGCTGGAAGACCCCGACGTGCAGGCGGTGTCGTCCTTCATCGGCGTGGACGGCAGCAACGCTACGCTCAGCGCAGGGCGCATGCAGATTTCGCTCAAGCCCCAGGCCGAGCGCAACGGCGACCTGCGCACGGTGATGGCGCGCCTGCAGGAATCGCTGGGCAAGCAGGACGGGCTGATCGTCTACATGCAGCCCGTGCAGGACCTGACCATCGAAGACCGCGTCAGCCGCACGCAATACCAGATGACGCTGTCCAACCCCGACCTGAAGGTGCTGAGCGAATGGACGCCCAAGCTGGTGGACCGCTTGCGCCAGGTGCCGGGGCTGAAGGACGTGACCGACGACTTGCAGGACGACGGGCTGCAGACCTGGGTCGAGATCGACCGCGACGCGGCGTCGCGGCTGGGCATCACCGCCGCGGTGATCGACGAGGCGCTGTACGACGCCTTCGGGCAGCGGCTGATCTCCACCATCTTCACGCAATCCAACCAGTACCGCGTGGTGCTGGAAGTGCAGCCGCAGTTCCAGATGAACCCGGCCGCGCTGGGCCAGATCCACGTGCCGACGTCGACCGGCGCGCAGGTGCCTTTGTCGTCGGTGGCGCACATCTCCGAAGGCCGGACCGTGCTGGCCGTGAACCGGCTGGACCAGTTCCCGATGGTGACGGTGTCGTTCAACCTGGCGCCGGGGGCGTCGCTGTCCAACGCGGTCCAGGCCATCACCGCCGCCGAAGCCGAAATCGGCCTGCCGGCCGGTGTGGAGACCCGGTTCCAGGGCGCGGCGCTGGCGTTCCAGAACTCGCTGACCAGCACGCT
Source organism: Achromobacter sp. (assembly GCF_057314935.1). Lineage (NCBI taxonomy): Bacteria > Pseudomonadati > Pseudomonadota > Betaproteobacteria > Burkholderiales > Alcaligenaceae > Achromobacter > Achromobacter sp. The sequence continues at coordinate 39,988 of NZ_DBHKZA010000042.1, read as the reverse complement.
GTGGCTGATCCTGGCCGCGGTGGTCACCATGTACATCGTCCTGGGCATCCTGTACGAAAGCTACATCCACCCCATCACGATTCTGTCTACCCTGCCGTCCGCCGGCGTGGGCGCCTTGCTGGCGCTGTTGATCAGCGGCACCGAACTGGACATGATAGGCATCATCGGGATCATCCTGCTGATCGGCATCGTGAAGAAGAACGCCATCATGATGATCGACTTCGCGCTGGACGCCGAACGCAAGCGGGGGCTGACGCCGCGCGCGGCCATCCACGAGGCGGCGCTGCTGCGTTTTCGCCCCATCCTGATGACCACGCTGGCCGCGCTGTTCGGCGCCTTGCCGCTGATGCTGTCGACCGGCACGGGCGCTGAACTGCGCCAACCGCTGGGCCTGGTGATGGTGGGCGGCCTCTTGCTGAGCCAGGTGCTCACGCTGTTCACCACGCCGGTCATCTACCTGATGTTCGACCGCATGTCGCGCCGTTGGCGCGGCGTGCGCGAACCGGCGGCCGGGGACGCGTCATGATCCTGTCGGCGCCCTTCATCGTCCGGCCGGTAGCGACCACGCTGCTGAGCCTGGCGGTCGTGCTGGCAGGCCTGCTGTCGTTCTTCCTGTTGCCGGTGGCGCCCTTGCCGCAGGTCGACATCCCGACCATTTCGGTGTCGGCCAGCCTGCCGGGCGCCAGCCCCGAGACGATGGCCTCCAGCGTGGCCACGCCGCTTGAGCGGTCGCTGGGCAGCATCGCCGGCGTGACCGAAATGACCTCCAGCAGCTCGCAAGGGTCCACCCGCGTCACCTTGCAGTTCGACCTGTCGCGCGACATCAACGGCGCGGCGCGCGACGTGCAGGCCGCCATCAATGCGGCGCGCTCGCTGTTGCCTACCAGTTTGCGCAGCAACCCCACGTATCACAAGTCCAACCCGTCGGACGCGCCCATCATGACGCTGGCGCTGACCTCCGATACGCTCAGCCAGGGGCAGCTGTACGACATCGCCTCGACCATCGTGGCGCAGAAGCTGGCGCAGGTGGACGGCGTGGGCGAAGTCACCGTGGGCGGCAGCTCCTTGCCGGCGGTGCGCGTCACCGTGCTGCCGGGCGCGCTGGCCAACCGCGGCGTGTCGCTGGACCAGCTGCGCGCCACGCTGGCCAATGCCAACGCCAACCGGCCCAAGGGCGTGCTGGAGAACGACCGCTACCACTGGCAGATCATGGTCAGCGACCAGTTGAGCCGCGCCGAGCAGTACCGGCCGCTGATCGTCGCGTGGAACGACGGCGCGCCGGTGCGCGTGTCGGACGTGGCCAAAGTCGAGGATTCGGTCGAAGACCTGTACCAGACCGGGTTCTTCAATGAACGCAAGGCGATCCTGATGATCGTGCGCCGGCAGGCCGACGCCAACATCATCGAAACCGTGGATGCCGTACGCGCGCAACTGCCCGTGCTGCAGGCGCTGATGCCGGCCGACGTGAACATGACGGTGGCGCAGGACCGCACGCCCAGCATCCGGGCGTCGCTGCACGAAGCCGAACTGACGCTGATCATCGCGGTGGGCCTGGTGGTGCTGGTGGTGCTGCTGTTCCTCAGGCGCTGGCGGGCGGCCATCATCCCCAGCGTGGCCGTTCCCGTGTCGTTGATCGGCACGTTCTGCATCATGTACCTGTGCGGCTTCACGCTGAACACGATTTCGCTGATGGCGCTGATCGTGGCCACCGGCTTCGTGGTGGACGATGCCATCGTGGTGCTTGAGAACATCATGCGGCATGTGGAGAACGGCATGTCGCCGATGCGGGCGGCCCTGCGCGGGTCGCGCGAGGTCGGCTTCACGGTGCTGTCGATGAGCCTGTCGCTGGTGGCGGTGTTCATTCCCATCCTGCTGATGGGCGGCGTGGTCGGGCGACTGTTCCGCGAATTCGCCGTGACCTTGTCGGCCGCCATCATGGTGTCGCTGATCGTGTCGCTGACGCTCACGCCGATGATGTGCGCGCGCCTGCTGCGCCATGAACCGAAGGAGCAAAAGCCGCCCGGGCGGCTGGCGCGCTGGTCCGAACGCGGCTTCGAGTCCATGCTGGACGGCTACCGCCGCAGCCTGCGCTGGGCGCTGGCGCATGGCCGGCTGATGATGCTGATCCTGGCGGTCGCCGTGGGCTTGAACATCTATCTGTACACGACGGTGCCCAAGGGCTTTTTCCCGCAGCAGGACACGGGGCAGTTGCTGGGCTTTTTCCGCGTGGACCAGGGCACCTCGTTCCAGGCGACGCTGCCCAAGCTGGAAGCGCTGCGCAAGGTCGTGCTGGCGGACCCGGCGGTGCAGAGCATGACGGGCTATGCAGGCGGACGCGGTGGCAGCAACAGCAGCTTCATGCAGATCCAGTTGAAGCCGCTGGGCGAACGCGACGTATCGGCAGACGTGGTCATCAACCGGCTGCGCGGCAAGCTGCAGAACATGCCGGGCGCGCGCATGTTCCTGGTGTCGCAGCAGGACATCCGGATCGGCGGGCGCCAAAGCCAGGGCTCCTACGACTACACGCTGATGTCGGGCGACTTGCAATTGCTGCGCACGTGGATGCCCAAGGTGCAGCAGGCGATGGCGAAGATCCCCGAGATTACGGACGTGGACACCGACGTCGAGGACAAGGGCCGCCAGATCAACCTGGTGATCGACCGCGAGGCCGCCACGCGGCTGGGCGTCAGCATGTCCACCATTTCGACGGTGCTGAACAATTCGTTCAGCCAGCGCCAGGTATCGGTGATGTACGGGCCGCTGAACCAGTACCACGTGGTGCTGGGCCTGGAGCCCAAATTCGCCGAAGACATCGAGTCGCTCAAGCAGGTCGAAGTGATCACCTCGACCGGCGCGCGCGTGCCGCTGCTGGCCTTCGCGCGGCTGGAGAACGCCAACGCGCCGCTCAGCGTGCAGCATCAAGGGCTGTTCGTGGCGGACACCGTGTCCTTCAGCCTGGCGCCCGGCGTGTCGCTGGGGCAGGCGACCGCCGCCATCGACGCGGCGGTCGCCCGCATCGGCTTGCCCTCGGATCAGATCCAGGCGGGCTTCCAGGGCACGGCGGCGGCCCTGCAGCAGACGCTGGCGCAGCAGCCCTGGCTGATCCTGGCGGCGCTGGTCACGATGTATATCGTGCTGGGCATCCTGTATGAAAGCTTCGTGCATCCGCTGACGATCCTGTCGACGCTGCCGTCGGCCGGCCTGGGCGCGCTGCTGGCGTTGCTGCTGTTGCGCTACGACTTCACGCTGATCGCGCTGATCGGGGTGTTCCTCTTGATCGGCATCGTGAAGAAGAACGCCATCATGATGGTGGACTTCGCCCTGGATGCCGAGCGCAACCAGGGGATGGCCCCGCGCGACGCGATCTTCCAGGCCTGCCTGACGCGGTTCCGCCCGATCATGATGACGACGATGGCCGCCATCTTCGGCGCGCTGCCGCTGGTCGTGGCTACCGGCGCCGGCGTCGAGATGCGCCAGCCGCTAGGCATTACCATCGTGGGCGGCCTGGTGCTCAGCCAGATCCTCACGCTGTACACCACGCCCGTGGTCTATCTCTACCTGGACCGCTTCCGTCTGTGGGCCGCGCGCGGGCGCGGTCCCCGGAAGGGCGCTCCTGCTTCCATAGAACAAACATGATCCGTATCAAGCCGCTTTCGAACGCCTTCCTTCCTCGCAGCGCGGTCACGTTGGCGCTGTGCGCGCTGCTGGGCGCCTGCGCGGTCGGCCCTGACTACCAGCGCCCCGAAATGGATGTGGGTGCCGCCTACAAGGAGGGCCAGGGCCAGGATCAGGTCGAAGGCTGGAAGCCCGCCGAGCCGCGCGACGACGCGGACCGTGGCCAGTGGTGGCGGGTATACGACGACGCGACGCTGAACGGGCTGGTCGATCGCCTGAACACGTCGAACCAGACGATCGCGCAGGCCGAAGCCAATTACCGTCAGGCGCTGGGCCTGGTGCGCGCGGCGCGCGCCGGCTTCTACCCGACGGTGGGCGCGGGCGCCGGCATGTCGCGCGCGGGCAGCGGCACCGGCACGAACGGTTCATCGTCGTCGTCGGGCAGCAACGTGTCGAACCAGTACTCGGTGACGGGCAGCATCAGCTGGGAGCTGGACGTGTGGGGCCGTGTGCGCCGCAGCACCGAATCGTCCGAGGCCAGCGCGGCGGCCAGCCTGGCCGACCTGGCGGCGACGCGATTGAGCGCGCAGGCGGCGCTGGTGCAGACCTATCTGCAATTGCGCGTGCTGGACGAGCAGAAGCGCCTGCTGGACGCCACCGTGGCCGCCTACGAGAAGTCGCTGCAGCTGACGCAAAACCGCTACGACGTCGGCGTGGCCGGGCAGGCCGATGTGGCCGTGGCGCGCACGCAGGTGGAAAGCACGCGCGCCCAATCGATCGACCTGGATTGGCAGCGCGGCCAATACGAGCACGCCATCGCGGTGTTGATGGGCCAGGCGCCGTCCAAGTTCGGACTGGCGCCAGCCGTGTTCACGCTGCAGTTGCCCGAGATCCCGGTGGGCTTGCCGTCCGAACTGCTGGAGCGCCGCCCTGACATCGCCGCGGCCGAGCGCCGCGCGGCGGCCGCCAACGCGCAGATCGGCGTGGCGCAGGCCGCCTGGTTCCCGTCCTTGACCTTGTCCGCCGACGGGGGCTTTCGCAATGGGCAATTCGCCGACCTGCTGACGGCGCCTGCGCGCTTCTGGTCGTTGGGGCCGGCGTTGGCGTTGACGATCTTCGACGGCGGCGCGCGCGCGGCGCAGGTCGAACAGGCCCGCGCGGCGTACGACTCGCAGGCGGCGGCCTACCGCCAGGCCGCGCTGGTGGGCCTGCGCGAAGTCGAGGACTACCTCATCCAGTTGCGCGTGATGGAAAACGAACAGGTCGTCCAGCGCCGCGCACTGGAGTCCGCGCGGGAATCGTTGCGCCTGATCCAGAACCAGTACAAGGCCGGCCTGGTGGACTACCTGAGCGTGGCGGTCGTGGACGCCACGGCGCTCAACAGCGAGCGCAACGCGCTGAGCCTGCTGGGCACGCGCCTGGTGGCCAGCGTGAACCTGATCGTAGCCCTGGGCGGCGGCTGGGACGGTTCCTAGGGATAACGCCTAATCTCCTGCACTTTCGTTGACAAGTTTTCGGCGCCGGTTCTTAATGCGACGAAAGTGACCATGCGGTCACGTTCGTCGCGCAGTACCGACACCGAATTCCGTTTGATCAATCGAACACGCGTTACGCGAAGGGGAAAGAGGATGGGCTGGTCAACTCATTGGCGGACGGCCGCCAGGGCAGGACGCTGGACAGGCGTGGCGGCGGCCGCCACGCTGGCGTTGAGCGCGGCGGCGTCCGCGCAAGAGTGGCCGGCGCGGCCGATCACCCTGATCGTGCCGTTCCCGCCCGGCGGCACCACCGACCTCTTCGCGCGCACCATCGCCCAGCACATGCGGCCGGCGCTCGGCGAGTCCATCGTGGTCGAGAACAAGCCGGGCGCGGCGGGCAACCTGGGCGTGGCCGCCGCGGCGCGCGCGCAGCCCGACGGCTACACTATCGTGCTGGGCTCCGTCGGCACGCAGACCGTCAACCAGTTCCTGTACGGCAACATCGGATTCAACCCTGCCACCGACCTGGTGCCGCTGGGCATGATCGCGTCGACGCCCAACGTCATGGCGGTGGCGGCGGGATCGCCCTGGCACAACCTGGACGACGTGATGAAGGCGGTGAAAAAAGACCCCGGCAAGTACTCCTACGCGTCGCCGGGCATCGGCTCGTCCGTGCACCTGACGGGCGCCTATTTCGAATCGCTGGCCGGACTGCAGATGCTGCATGTGCCGTTCAAGGGATCGTCGGCCGCGATACCCGCCGTGATCGGCGGACAGGTCGACATCCTGATGGACAACCTGCCCAGTTCCATGGCGGCATTGAAGCCCGGCGGCCGCTTGCGCGGCATCGCGGTGACGTCGGCCGAACGCAGCCCTGCCGCGCCCGACCTGCCCACGATGGCCGAAGCCGGCCTGCCCGGTTTCGAGGTCACGGCCTGGTCCGGCCTGTATGCGCCGCGGGGCACGCCCGCCCCGGTCGTCGACAAGCTGATCGCCGCGATGAGGCAGGCCTTGAAATCGCCCGAGCTGCAGCAGTCGCTGGCGCAAGGTGGCGCCACGCCCGGCAATCTTTTCGGCGCCGATCTGGCCGCGTTCGAAGTGAAGGAACGCGACAAGTGGGGCACGCTGATCAAGAGCCGCGGCATCAAGGCGGACTGAGCGCGGCGCGGGCGCCCGCCCGCGCATCACGCCAGGGCGAAGGCGGCGGCGTCCACGGCAGGGCTGCGGCCCTGCATCAAGTCGGTCAGCATCCGCGCGCTGCCGGCGGCCAGCGTGAAGCCCAGGCCGCCGTGGCCGGTGTTCAGCCATAGGTTGCGGTAGGGCGTGGCGCCGATCAGCGGCTTGCCGTCGGGGCGCGCGGGGCGCAGGCCAGCCCAGGCCTCGGGCGGGCCTGCCGGGTTCAGGTCCGGGAAGAACTGCGCCACGTCGCGTTCCAGGCTTTGCACGCGGCGCGGATCCACGGCGTTGCCGCCCGTGCCGATGTCGACCATGCCCGCCACCCGCAGCCGCCGGCCCAGCCTCGCATACACCACCTTGCGCCGGATATCGCTGATGCTGGCGTTGGGGGCGACGCTGTCCGGCGTCAACGCATACGTCAGGCTGTACCCCTTGAGCGGATAAATCCGCAGGTTCAGCCCCAGTTGCCGCGCCAGCGGCGGCGCGCCCATGCCGCTGGCCAGCACATAGTGGTCGGCCTGCAGCTCGCCCGCGGCGGTGGAGACGCCCACGACGCGCCCGCGCTCGGACCGCAACGCCGTCACGCGGGTATTGAAATGGAAGCGCACGGGGTCCGCCGCCGCGAGCAAGATGCGCTCAAGCTCCGTGCATAGCCGTTGGCAGTCGCCCGCGTCTTCGGTCGGGGTGTAGAGCGCGCCCTGGATGCTGGCGCCGATGCCGGCCAGCGCGGGTTCCATGTCCAGGCAGGCGCGCGCGTCCATGACGCGCTGCTCGCTGCCCAGGGCCGCCAGGTAGTCGCGTTGCGCCAGCGCGTGCGTGTACGCGCCGGCGTCTTGATAGACCAGCAGTTTGCCCGACGACGAGAAATCGAAATCGGGATTCTCCTGGCGTACAAGCTCATGCACGCACAGGCGGCTGTACATGCCCAGGGACAGCAGTTCGCGCGTGGTGGAGCGGCTTTTGGCGCGCGTGCAGGCGCGCAGGAAGGCGAGGCTCCAGCGCCATTGGTCGGGATCCAGGCGCGGCCGGAAACGCAGCGGCGCGTCCTGCGCCAGCAGCCATGAGGGCAGCTTGGGCAGGACGGCAGGGTCGGCCAGCGGGGCGACGAAGCTGTAGCTCAGCTGCGCGCCGTTGGCCATGCTGGTGGCTTGCCCGGGGCCCGAGCCCGCGTCGACGACCGTGACGCGATGGCCCGCGCGGTGCAGGAAGTAGGCGGTGGTCATGCCGACCACCCCCGCGCCGATGACAACAATGTGCATGATGCTCCAGGGAGGCGCCGCGCGCGGGCGCGGCGTTCAGGGTGGGCGCCCGGCCAGCCGGGCGTGCGGCGGCGGGGGAATCAGGCCGCCCAGGCAGGGGTTTCGAAGCCGGGGGCCGCGCGGTCGTCGCCGCGCAGCAAGCGGCCGGGGCGGGCGCCAGTCGCGGCGCCGTCTTCCTCGACCAGCTGGCCGTTGACCAGCACCGCCTGGATGCCCGTGGATGGCAGCGTCGGCTCGGCGAAACTGGCCAGGTCGGCCACCGTTGCCGGGTCGAAGACCACCACGTCGGCGTAACAGCCGGGGCGCAGCACGCCGCGGTCCTTCAGGCCGAACTGCGCGGCCGTCAGGCTCGTCATGCGGCGGACGGCCTCTTCCATGCCCAGCACCCTCATCTCGCGCACGTAGCGCGCCAACACACGCGAAAACGCGCCCCACAGGCGCGGATGGGGGCGCTGGTCGTGCGGCAATCCGTCGGATCCGATCATGACGCTGCCATGGCTGATGACGCGCTTCACGTCGGCTTCGTCCATCGAGAAATAGATCGCGCCGCCCGGCGACAGTTCTTCGGCCAGGCGGGTAGGGTCGCGGCCTTCGCGCGCAGCCAGTTCGCGCAGGTCTACGCCCTGGATTTCGGGGCGCGTCTGCGACCAGGTGACGATGATCTTTTCGCCAGCGGCCACGCGGCGCGGCTCCAGGATGGTGGAGGACGCCGAATAGGGATAGACGTCCATGCCCAGCGGCTGCTCGGCGCGCATGCGGTCGTAGAGCGCCAGCGTTTCGGCCGTGCGGCCGTGGTTGTGCTTGCCGGTGACCTTGTGGTGCGACAGGATGGCCGGCACGTCGGCCGCGCGGCCGATCAGGAAGGCCTCTTCCATCGCGTCGCAAACGTGGTCGGCTTCGTCGCGCAAGTGCGTGGTGTACAGGCCGCGCCAGGCGGCCAGCGGCTCGGCCACGCCGATCACTTCTTCGGTGCTGGCGTGCATGGCGGTCGGGTAGTAAAGGCCCGTGGACAGTCCCGCCGCGCCGGCGGCCATGGCCTGGTCCAGCGCCTGCCGCATGGCGGCGATTTCTTTCTTGTCGGCGGGGCGGTCCAGCCGGTCCATGGCGGACACGCGCAGGCTGGAGTGGCCCACCAGCGCCAGGCTGTTGACGGCGGCGGGCGCGGCCGCGAGCGCGTCGGCGTAATCCTGCATGCGGGCGTAGAGCTCGCCCGTGTGCTTGGCCAGCAGGTTCAACGGGGGCGGCACCACGTCGCCCGGCGTGCGCACGGGCGCCAGGCTGATGCCGCAGTTGCCGGTGACGACGGTAGTGATGCCCTGGCTGACCTTGGGCCGCATCAGCGGCGTGCCCAGCAGCGCCCGGTCGTCGTGGGTATGGCAGTCGATGAAGCCCGGCGACACCACCTTGCCCGTCGCGTCGATGCGGCGGCGCGCTCGCCACGCCGCGCCATCGCCCATGGCGGCAATGCGTTCGCCGCGGATCGCGACGTCGGCGCGGCGGGCGGGGCCACCCAGGCCGTCGGCGACTTGGCCGCCGGTGATGATGAGGTCGTATTCCTGCTGGTCGGGATGCTCGGGCATGAGGGCAAAGGCTCAGGTTTCTGGGTCGGCGGCCTGCGCGGTGCCGCGGCGCGCCTCCAGGTTGGCAAGGGATTCGGTATTCAGGTCGTCAGGAAAACCATGGGCCACCAGATGCTCCAGTGCGCCGCCGATGCGGTCCCAGCCTTCCGGCGTGCGCAATGGGACGCCCAGAAAGTGGGATTCGGTCTTGGCGCGCAGCATCAGGTAGAGCACGCCCGCCAGCATCACGCTGACCATCGCCGGCATGTCGGCCTCCGGCGCCAGGCCGTCGATGCGGTCGATGAAACCGCGCGCGGCCCGTTCGCGCCGTTCGGCGAGGGGGGCGGACACTTCGTTGCGTTCGATGAGTTCCCAACGGCGCACTTCGCGCAGCGTCTCATTGCCGGCCAGCGCGTCGATCTGGGCGCGCAGCATGGACAGCACAAGCTCGCCGGGCGTGCGCTGGCTGGATTCGCCCGCGGCCAGCAGCCCGGGGTTGCGGGTCCAGAAATCCTGTTCCTGCATCCAGGCCAGCATCAAGCCGGGCATGCCGTCGAAGTAGCGGTAGATGAGTTCCTTGCTGACGCCGGCGCGCTTGGCGATCGCGTTGATGCCGACGCCGCCCATTCCGGTTTCCAGGATCTGGGCTTCCAGCGCTTGCAGGATCTGCCTTTCGGTATTCTCGCGTCGCGACATAGGCCTATTCCTTCATGATGATGAGGGAGCGGGCGGGGTCCGGCACGCCGTACACCCGGCCGTCGGCCATGTCGGCGGTGAGTTCGCTGACGGTGTGGCCGATATGCCTGCCATCTTGCCAGACTTCGCTGCCCAGGTAGACGGCATTGGCGCGGCGCGGCGACTGCGGCAGCGACGGGTCGGCCTGTTCGATGATCAGGATGCGCCCTTGCGCACTCACCAGCACGCGGTCGCGGGCCGCGGAGGTGACGGTGACGGGTGCGTGGAGGGTCAAGGCGCGATAGGGCATGGCTTCACCGGTCAAGGCATACCAGGCCAGATCCGCCATCGCGTCGGCCAGCGGCGGGGACGGGTGGATGGCGTTATGCAGCACGGCGACGCGGCATTGGCCGTTGTCGCGATGGGCGAGCCCCAGATCGGGCCGGCGGGCGACGCGCCGCGTATTGCCCCAGGCAAGTTCACCCGCGGCCGACACCGCGATCAGGCCGGCATCGATTTCGGGGTGCGTCCGCAGCACGTGGTCCACGGCGTCGGCCGGCGTGGCGCCCGCGGCCATGCGGCCGAGCACGGCCTGGTTCAGCGCGATGCCGCCTTCGCCCGGCCGGTTGGGCAGCCGGTGCCCGGTCACCAGTCCCACGCCATCGACGCCGGGCAGGAACTGCACCAGCGGTTCGGGGCGGTCCGGGCCGCTTTCGATCAAGGCCGCGCGGCGCGCCAGCAGCCAGTCCGGCGGCAGGTCCAAGGCGGTGACGCCGCCGCGCTGGCACCACCTGTGCCGTACGCGGCCGTCGTCGTCCATGACGGCGAACACGGCGAAGCCGCCGATCGCGCCGTGGCCCATCAGTTCGGCGGCCAACGCCGCCGCCCGCACCGCCGCGCCCGCTTGCGGGCCGGATGCCGCGACGCCGATCGTCATGCGTGGCTCCTTTCAGCGTTCACAGGTCCTAGTCCGTGTTGCTCGTCACGGGATCGACGATGTTCAGGTTGGTGATGAAGCGCTGGAACAGCATGGCCAGCGCCAGCGGGGGCAGGGCGGCGAGCATGCTGGCCGCGGCGAAGAGCCCCAGGTCGGCGCGGAACCCCGGCATCAGCGGCGACAGGCCCAGCAGCGAGGCCGACAAGGTCTGCGCGGACGTGCCGCCGGTAAGCACAATGGCGAACAGCAGGTCGTTCCAGCCCACCAGGAACGCGATGATGAAAGCCGCGGCGATGCCGGGCAGCGCCATGGGCAGCGTCACATGGCACAGCATCTGCCAGCGCGTGCAGCCGTCCATGCGCGCGGCCCGCTCGATTTCCACGGGCAGCGACGCGAAGTAGCCCATCAGCACCCAGGACAGCAGCGGGATCACGGCGGTCAGGTACACGATCCACAGGCCGAACAGGCTGCCCGCCAGGCCGATGGCGGCGAAGAACACGTAGTACGGGATCAGGAGCGCGATGGGCGGCAAGGTGCGCGAGGCCAGCAACACGTACAGCAGCGGGCCCTTGAACGGGAAGTCGAACCGGCCCAGCACATAGCCCGCCAGCGTGGCGATGGCCGTGCCCACGGCCGCCGCAGGCAGCGCCACCAGCGCGCTGTTCACGAAGCCTGTCATGATCGCCTTGGTCTGCCCGCCGAAGATCGAGTCCGAGGTGGACAGGCCCAGCACGCGCAAGTAGTTCTCGAAGGTGAACCCGCCCGCGTTGTGCGCGACCCCCATGATGATGGCCGATTCGTCCATGAAGGACGCCTTCAGCGTCCAGTACAGCGGGAACAGGCACCAGAACGCGACGAGCGCCACGCCGGCGCCCACCACCCAGGGGCGCCAGCCTTCGCCGGTGACTTTCGCGGCATCACTGCGCATGGGCGTCTCCTTGAGGGCGCTTCTTGCGGATCAGCATGAAGTAGGCGGTGGCCAGCAGCAGCGACAACACGGTCAGCAGGAAGGCGGCGGCTGAGGCCAGGCCGTACTTCGAGAATTCGAAGTTGTAGCGGAAGATCAGCAACGGCAGGATCTGCGTGGACGTGCCGGGCCCGCCGCGCGTCAGCGAGAACAACAGGTCGAACTGCCGCACCGCTTCCACCGTCATCACGACCAGCACGATCAGGGTCGTGTGCTTCAAATGCGGCAGCGTGATGTGCCGGAAGCGCGACAGCGGGCCCGCGCCGTCCACACGCGCCGCCCGGTACAGGTCGCGCGGAATCGTCTGCAATGCGGCCAGGTAGAAGAAGCTGCCCAGCGGCGCGATATGCCAGACGAACGCCAGGGCGACCCAGAACAGCGCCCAGTCGCTGGCCAGCCAGACCGTGGCCGCGTTGGCCAGGCCCAGCGGCGCCAGCAACCCGGTCAGGGCGCCGAAGCTGGGGTTGAGCAGGAACGAGAACACGGTGGCGGTCACGACCTGGGACATCGCCCAGGGCAAGAGCGCCAGCCCGCGCACGAGGCCGCGCAGCGGCATCTCTTCGTTCAGCACCAGCGCGATTCCCAGCGCGGCGGCGAACGAGCCCGCCACGCACATGGCGACGAAGCCCAGGCTGCGCCAGATCGCGTCGATGACGGCGGGGTCGGACAGCACTTCGCCGTAGAGGTCCGCGCCGACGAACTCTTCCGTGCGCAGGATGGCGTTGGTGTCGTGCAGGCTGAGCCAGAACGAATAGCCCAGCGGCACGCCGATGATCAGCGTGTTCAGTGCATACACCGCCACGATCACGGTCAGCGCGAAGCCCAGGTCGGACATTTCGCGGCCACCTTGGCGCACCGGCGCGGGGCGGGCGGGCGACAGGCTGGCGGCGCTCATGAGCGCGGCTCCTCGCCGCCGTGCACGCGCAGACCCTGGGCGTCGAACAGGTACAGGCGCGTGGCGGGCAACGCCAGCGCGATGGGCGCGCCGACTTCGTAGCGGCGTTCGGGCGGCAGGCGCGCGCGCAGGCGCGGGCCGTCTTCCGCGCCGACCGCCACATCCACGAACTGGTCGGGTCCCACCGGCTCGACGGCCCAGACGCTGCCTTCGAGCAGCAGGCCGTCGCCCGCCAGCGGCGCGGGCGCCATGGCTTCGGGGCGGATGCCCAGCGTGGCCGGGCTGCCTTCCGGCAGGGCGCGCGCGGCGCAGTGCAGGGCGGGCGGCAGCACGTGGCGTCCGCCCGCGGTCTGCAGCGCGGGGGCGCCGTCGTGCGCATGCAGCGTGCCGCGCAGGAAGTTCATGCCGGGGTTGCCGATGAAGTCGGCCACCTCCGTGTTGGCGGGCCGGCGGTAGATGGTGTCGGGGTCGGCGAACTGCAACAGATTGCCGCCCGACATCACGGCGATGCGGTCGGCCAGCGTCATCGCCTCGACCTGGTCGTGCGTGACGTAGATGAAGGTGGCCTGCAGCGTACGGTGCAGCCGCTTGAGTTCCACCCGCATGTCCGTGCGCAGCTTGGCATCCAGGCTGGACAGCGGTTCGTCGAACAGGAACAGGTCCGGGTTGCGCACCACCGCACGGCCGATGGCCACGCGCTGGCGCTGCCCGCCCGACAACTGGTAGGGCTTGCGGTCCAGCATCGATTCCACGCGCAGCAGGCGGGCGGCGCGGTCCACGCGCACGCGCACCTCGGCCGCCGGCATCTTCTGCATGCGCAGCGGAAAGCCGATGTTCTCGCGCACGGTCATGTGCGGATACAGCGCGATGCTCTGGAACACCATGGCCACGTTGCGCCGGTGCGGCGGCACCTGGTCCACGCGCCGGTCGGCGATGCGGATCTCGCCGTCCGTGGGCGTGTCCAGCCCGGCGATCATGTTCAGCGTGGTGGTCTTGCCGCAGCCCGAGGGCCCGAGCAGCACCACGAATTCGCCATCGCGGATGTCCAGGTCCAGCGAGCGCACGGCCTGGAAGTGGGTGTAGGCCTTCTGGATGCCTTGCAGGGATACGCTGGCCATATCAGCTCCGCTTGAGGATCTTGGCGTACTTCTTGTAGAGCGCGTCCCAGCGGGCGCGCAGTTCGGTCGCCACTTGCGCCGGCGTCTTGGACCCCTTGATCAGCATGTCCTGGGCGATCATTTCGTGCATGCCGGTGTCCCATTCCTGATACCAGGGCGCCTTCAGGACATGGGCGGCGACGGCCTTCTCGCGGCCTTGGAACAACCACTGGTAGACCTGTTCGGCCTGGGGCGGGTACATCCACTTCATGATGGCCGCCTTGCTGTCCGCGTCGCGGTACAGCTCGGGAAACGGCACTTCCAGGTTGGCCTTGGCGATCCAGTTCTTGTGCGTGGTCAGCTGGCCCGCCTTGTCGCGGTAGCCGAAGTACTTCACCAGTTCCCATAGCGCGGCCTGCTCGGCGTCCGTGCGCTTGCGGGTCGACATGCATAGCAGCGCATGGCCCACCAGCACCGTATCGTGGGTGGCGCCCGGCACGACCGGGTTGTAGCTGGAATACGCGGCGATCTGGCTCTTGGCCGGATCGTTGTAGTTGAAGCTGTAGTAATCGATATTCAGGTGGAAGGCGTGCTGGCCTTTCATCCATGAACTGGATGTCTCGGTGCCGGACCAGGTCAACACGGCGCGCTGCACCAGTTCGTCGTCCCACCAGCGCTTCCAGTCCGTCAGGACTTTGACCAGCGGCGTGTCGCCGCCGAAGGTGGCGCGCAGGTCGTCGTCGACGAAGCGTTCTCCTTCGGCAAAGCACTGTGCGATCAGGGCCCACGGCAGGCCGGTCCAGGCGTTGTACCAGGGCATCAGCATGGGATGCTCGGACAGGCCCGCTTTCTTGATCTCGCGCGCCTGCTTTTCGACCGTGGCCCAGTCTTGCGGATAGTCCGCCGCGTTGGCGGTTCCCCCGAAGCCGGCTTCGGCGAGCATTTTCTCGTTGCGAAACAGCGCGAACGGGCCGCCGTTGTAGTACGTCAGGCCCAGATAGCGGCCGTCGGTGGCGCGGGCGTCGTCCACGATGCCGGGGAACATCTGTTTCTGGATGTCGGCCAGGCCCGGCATGTCGTCGATCGCCCGGATCCAGCCTGCCGCGTACCAGCGCGACGCCTGGCCGCGTTGCGCATAGAACATGTCCAGCGGGGCCTTGGCGGCCAGCTGGGTTTCCAGCACCGCGGCGTAGTCGCCGGGAATGGGCGACAGGTTCACCGGCACGCCGCTTTCCTGCGTGAAGCGCGCCGCGCCTTGCTGCACGATTTCACTGCCCCACGGCCAGAAGGCGAAGGTCAGCGGCGAGGGCGCCTGGGCCGCGGCCTGCAGGGGCCAGGCGCCTGCCGCCAGACCGGCGGCGCCGGCCAGGCCTGCGGCGCTGCGCAACAGGAAGTCGCGGCGGGCGGGATCCGCCTGGCCTTCAAAGGGGGAACGCTTGAGCATGCTGGACTTCCTTGCGGTTGAGAAGACGACAAAGAGAGGGTGCAGCGAAGACGTGTGGCCGGTGTTGTGACCATGTGGTCACATTCCGGATTCAAGATATTGCTTCGGGAGGGCCGGCAGCAAGGGGGGAGTTTCCCTAGGAGGGCGGGAGAGGGTGCGCCGACGGCGGGTGCCGCCGGCGTGTCGTCAACGGGCCTGTCGACTTACAGCCCGATGGCCTTCAAGTCGGGGTGGCGGCGATGCCAATCGGTCACGGCCTGGAAGGCCATGCCGATCTTGCCCAGCGTGCCTTCGGCATTCGGCTTGCCCAGCAGTTGCACGCCCAGGGGCAGGCCGCCGGCGGTGAAGCCGGCCGGCAGCGCCAGTCCCGACGCGTTGACGTAGTTGCCCGCGCGGGTGAAGGCAGCCAGCGGCGTGGCGGCTTCATCCACGTCGGCCAGCAGGCGGGCGCCAAACGGGGCGCAGGGCGTCAGCACCGCATCGATGTTGTGCATCCATGCCAGCCATGCCTGGCGTGCCTGCGCGTGCGCCTGCAGCGCGGCGATGTAGTCGGCGGCAGACACGCCCTTGCCGGACAGCACGCGGGCGCGCACATATTGGCCGATGGGCAGCGCAGCGTCTTCGATGTATTCGCGGTGCATGGCGTAGGCCTCGGCGGCGATGATCTGGCCGTTTCGCAGCATCATCTCGCGGAAGTCGAAGGGGAAGGGCATTTCGGCCACCTCGGCGCCCAGGTCGACGAGCACGCGCCGCGCGTCGTCCAGGGCAGACAAGGCGTCGGCTTCCACGGCGATGGGGTGCTGCGACGGCGGCATCAGCGCGATGCGGATGCCGCGCAACGGTTGCGCGCCGTTGGCGGGTTCCTGGAACTGGAAGGCGGGCAGGCCTTGCGTCAACGGGTCCTGCGCATCGGGACCTGCCATGAGCGCGGTCAGCAGCATCGCGTCGCGGGTATCGCGCGTGAGCGGGCCGATGGAATCCAGCGTGGTCGACAGCGCCACCGCGCCATGCAGGCTGATCAGCCCGCGCGTGGTCTTCAACCCCGTGATGCCGTTCAACGCGGCGGGAATCCGCACCGAGCCGCCGGTGTCCGACCCCAGCGCGGCAGGCGCCAGGCCGGCCGCGACGGCTACGCCGGACCCGCTGGACGAGCCGCCTGGAATGCGCGGCGCCTGCAAATCCCAAGGGTTGCGCGGCGTGCCCATGACGGGGTTCGTGCCCCAGCCGCCGAACGCGAATTCGACCATGTGGGTCTTGCCCAGCATCACCATGCCGGCGTCCAGCAGGCGGGTCACCGCGGTTGCCGTGGCGCTGCTGCGGCGCTCGCGCCAGGCCTCGGAGCCGGCGGTGGTGACCTGGCCCTGGATGTCGCACAGGTCCTTGACGGCCACCGGCACGCCGTCCAGCGGGCTGAGCAGGCCATAGCCAGCGCGGCGGCGCGCATCGGCGGCCTCGGCCAGGCGCAAGGCGCTGGTGTTGTCCACGCTGACATACGCGCCCAGCGCCGGATTGGCCTGGGCGATGCGGTCCAGGAAGTGCTGCGTCAATTCCACCGAGCTGTAGCGGCCCTTGGCCAGGCCGTCGGCCAGCTCGCCGAGCGTGGCAAATTCAATTTCAGACATGTTTTCCTCAGGTTGGGGGGCCGGCCGTGCGGGGCGCGCGCGGCCGGCTGCGCAAAGCGCGACTAGCGTTTGGTCCAGTCAGGGGCGGGGTAAACGGGTTTCGTCGTGGCCACGTCCGCGGGCCACACGGGCACCATGCCCTTGCCCGGCAGCAACTGCACCACCGGGAAGGGCATCAGCAGCTGCTTGCCCGTGTCGTCGATGGCGTAGGGGCCGGCCATGACCGTGATCTTGCCGGACAGGTCCATCGATGCCTGCTTGAGCGCCGCGGCGTCCGTGGAGCCGGCCTTCTTCACGACCTCTTCCGTGACCGCGCCCGCGCCGTAGGCCAGCGCCGTCTGGAAATCGGGCGGGAACTCGGCCTTGGGGAAGCGCTGGTCGTAGGCGGCCGCGAACTGTTCGCGGCTCATGCCGGCGTTGACGTTCCAGTTGATCGCGGGGTGGTAGTTGGTGTGGCTGTAGATGTAGTTCGCGTCCGCGCCGATGGCCTGGAACTGCGGGGTCGACGCATACACCATGAACACGTACGGGAAGTTGATGTCCAGCTGCTTCATCTGGCGCGTCATGCTGATCAGGTCGCCCTCGTAGGAGGTCGGCACCAGTGCTTCGGCGCCTGCGGCGCGCGCCTTTTGCAGGATGGTGCTGAAGTCCTTCTGGCCCTTCGGATACTTCTCGAACATCACGACCTGCATGCCGTTCTTCGTGGCCTGTTCGCGGCCGCCTTCAGCCAGGCCGGCGGGGAACGGTTCGTCGGAATACAGCAGCGCCACCTTCTTCACGCCCTGGTTGGCCGCCAGCTCCATGTTGGCGCGCAGCATGGCGGACACCGGCATCTGGGTGCCCGACACCATGTTCTTGAATCCCTGCTTGTACAGGTCGTCGCTGGCGGCGGACCAGACCATCATGTACTTGCCCAGCCGCTCGGTGACGGTGGCGGCCGCGGCCGTCAACGTGGAGCCGAAAGGCGCGAACACCAGATCCACTTTTTCATCGACAATCAGGCGTTCGTAGACACGCGTGACCATCTGCTTGTCGCTGCGGTCATCCAGCTTGACCAGCTCGACAGGGTATTTCTTGCCCTTCACCTCGATACCGCCGCGGCGATTGACGTCTTCCACCCACAGTTCCACGCCCCGGACGCCGGATTGCGAGGCCAGGGCGAAGCTGCCCGTGGACGAAACCGTCATGCCCACCCGGATCTTGTCCGAGGTTTGGGCGGCGCCGGTGGCGGGCGTCAGGGCGGCGATGGCCATGGCCAGCGCCGGTAAGCGGAACAACCAGGATTTAGCGAACATGGGATGTCTCCAATCGTTATAGATTTGGGGGCCTCGCCCCGCCGCGAAGCAGGGACCCAGAACCCGGTATTGGGCAATAATTGCCCAATACGCGACAAAGCGTATAACAAATAGGCATGGAGCGCACGCCTTGAATAAATTGAATTACCGGCAGACGGAAATGTTGTGGGCCATCGTCATGGCCGGTTCGATCAGCGGCGCGGCCCGGTTGCTGAACATTTCGCAGCCGGCGGTCAGCCGGATGCTGGCCCAGACCGAGAAAAGCATGGGCGTGACGCTGTTCGAGCGGGTGCGCGGGCGGTTGCGCCCCACCTCGCAAGTGCACAGCCTGTTTGAGGAAATCGAAAAGACCCAGCGCATGATGCAGCGGGTCAATGACCTGGCCGACGCGCTTTCCGAGCATGGCACGGGCGTGCTGCGCCTGGCCTCCATTCCCAGCCTGGCGCAATTCCTGGTGCCGCGCGCGGTGGCCCGTTTCCAGCAGCGCCATCCGGAGCTGCTGCTGCGGCTGAATACTTCGGTCCTGCCCAGCCTGATTTCCGACGTGCTGCAGGGCGAAGCCGAGCTGGGGCTGGTGGTGATGCAGGCGGACCATCCCTTTTTGACCTCGCAGCCGCTGCATGTGGGGCGAATGGTGGCGGCCATCCCCAAGGGGCATCCGCTGGCGGGGCAGGCGTCCGTCAGCCTGGCCGACCTGTCTCCGCATCCGCACATCGTGGTGGGCACCCGCATGCCCTTCGGCATGCTGGTGCTGGGTGCGTTCGAGCAGGCCGGGCTGCCGTGCCGCATGTGCGCCGATGTGCCCTGGAGCCAGCTTGCGTGCGCGCTGGTCAATGCCGGGGTGGGTATCGCCATCGTGGATGAATTCACGGTCATGCAGAACACCATGCCGGACGTGGTGATCGTGCCGCTGCAAGAGCGCATTCCCCTGAATATCTCGGCTGTCTATGCCAGCAACCGGGAGCCGTCGCAGATCGCCTTGCGCTTCATCGATGAGCTGCGCGGGGTGCTGGCCGAGGCGTTTCCCGACCCGGATAAGGGTTAGTCCTTAACTTGCAGTTATGGTTTGAACTGTTCATAATCGCCTCCAAATAGAGCGGCCATCCCATCCGAGACGGCCCGGAGGAAGACATCATGAGCAGCAGTCCCGCCCTGGCGGCGGGCGCGGCTTCGCATCGCGCGCAGGATCTGCGCGCCGTGCAGTTGCGCACCCGCATCGCAGTGACCCTCTTCGCCGCGCTGGCCGCCGGCCTGGCCGTCATCCCGATGGCGACCTCGAACATCTCGTTCGCGTTCTACCTGATGCTGTGGATCACCATGGCCAGCGCCATGAACATCTGCGTGGGCTTCACGGGCTATCTGCCGTTCGGCTACGTGGTGTTCTACGGCGTGGGCTCCTACGCCACCGGCATCTGCTACAAGATCATGGGCTGGCCCATCCTGCCGTCGCTGCTGGCCGCCGGCGGCGTGGGCCTGGCGATCGCGCTGCTGCTGGCGCCCACGCTGCGGCTGCGCGGCGTGTATTTCGGCATCGTGAGCCTGGCGCTGGCCACCATCGTCAAGCTGGTCATTTCCGACCTGCCGCAGTCGTTCACCGGCGGCAGCATGGGCATCATCCTGTCGCGCGCCAACAATCCCACGCACAGCTATTACGCCATGCTGATCGTGATGGGCGCCACGTTGGCCACCGTCACCTGGCTGTCGGTGTCGCGGCTGGGCCGCGCGCTCAAGGCCATCCGCGACGACGACGGCGCAGCCGCCTGCGTGGGCATCCACGTCCCCAACACCCGCCTGAAGGCCTGGTTGCTGGCCGCCCTGTTTCCCGCGCTGGCCGGGGGCATCGAGGCCTGGTACACGAACGTCGTCGACCCGGAATACGCCTTCAACGTGCTGATCACGGCCAAGAGCATCATCTACGCGATGGCGGGGGGCTTCGGCACCATCCTCGGCCCGGTGGTCGGGACGCTGGCGCTGGTGGGCATCGACCACATGATCTGGCAGAAATTCCCGGTGGTGAACCTGCTGCTGCTGGGCCTCATCATCGTTCTGCTGATGCTGTTCCTGCCCCGCGGCATCATCGGCAGCCTGATCAAACGCAAGCCGCAACTGCGCCGCTACATCGCCTGAGGACCCGCCATGACCGGACTGCTTATCCAAGGCCTGATCAACGGCCTGATTCTCGGCGCCATCTACGGCCTGATCGGCGTGGGCCTGAACGTCGTCTTCGGCGTGCTGCGGGTGGTGAACTTTGCGCACGGCGAATTCCTGGTGCTGGGCGCGTATTTCGCCTTCTACCTGATGGAATACGCGGGCATCAACCCGCTGGTGGCGCTGCCGCTGGCGTTCGCGGCGTTCTTCCTGGCCGGCTACCTGCTGTACTTCGTCTTGATCCCGCGGTTGTCCAAGGCAGACGATCCCGAGATCAGTTCGCTGCTGCTGATGTTCGGCGTGTCCATCATGCTGGGCGCGCTCATGCTGCTGGCGTTCGACGCCGACGCGCGCTCGCTGCCCTACGAGATCGAACCCGTGTTCCTGAAGTTCGGCCCGGTCCTGATCCCGACGGTGCGCCTGCTGGCGCTTGCCATCGCGCTGGCGATCATCGCCGCGCTGACGGTGTTCCTGTACCGCACGCAGCTGGGCAAGGCCCTGCGCGCCATCATCATGAACCGCGACGCGGTCCGCATCGTGGGCATCAACGCCGAGCGGCTGTCCGCCGTGGCGTTCGGGCTGGGCGTAGGCCTGGCTGCCGCCAGCGGCGTGCTGGTGGCCATGGTGTTTCCGTCGTTCTCGCCGTTCATGGGCAACGACTACACGCTGATCGGCTTCATCGTCATTGTGCTGGGCGGCTTGGGCCACCCGGTGGGGGCCCTGGTCGGGGCGCTGCTGTTCGGCATCACCGAGCAGGTGTCCGTGGTGTTCTTCAGCCCCTCCATCGCCACCATCTGCGGCTTCGCGCTGATGGTCGCCACGATCTTCATCCGGCCCAGCGGCTTGTTCGGCCGCCAGGCGCTGCGTTAACAGCCCCGGGAGACGGACGCATGTTGAAAGTCACGAATCTCAAGAAGCGCTTCGGCGGCCTGGTGGCGCTGCAGGGCGTGGACCTGGAAGTGCCGAAGGGGTCCATCCTGGGCATCATCGGCATGAACGGCTCAGGCAAGACCACGATGCTCAACTGCATCAACGGCATCTATACGCCGGACGAAGGCCGCATCGAACTGGACGGCCGCGAGATCGGCGGACGCCAGGTCCATGAAGTGGCCCGGCTGGGCGTCGGGCGCACCTTCCAGGTGCCGCGCATCTTCCGCCAGCTCAGCCTGCTGGACAACCTGGATGTGGCGCAGCAGCAGGCGGGCCGCAGCGCGGACGAACGCTACGCGCAATCCGAATACTGGCTGCACAAGGTCGAACTGCACCGCCTGCGGCACAACTATGCCGAAGAACTGTCGGGCGGCCAGCAAAAGCTGGTGGAGCTGGCGCGCATCATGGTCGCGCGGCCCAAAGTCGTGCTGCTGGACGAACCGTTCGCGGGGGTGAACCCTGCGCTGGCGCAACTGCTGATCTCGGTGATCCGCGAACTGCCCACCGAGCATGATTGTTCGGTGGTGCTGGTCTCGCACGACCTGACCTCCATCTACCAGCTGTCCCACCACATCATCGTCATGAACGAAGGCGCCATCCTGAGCCAGGGCAACGCCGATCACGTGCGCGCCGACCCTCGGGTGGTCGAAGCCTATCTGGGAGCCTGACATGAGCACCGCCATCCTTGCGCTGGAAGACGTGACCGTGGCCTATCACGGCGACATCACGATCCTGAACCGCATCAACGTCCAGGCGCGCGCAGGCAAGGTCACCGGCGTGATCGGCCCCAACGGCGCCGGGAAGTCCACGGTGCTCAAGACCCTGTTCGGCTTTCTGCCGCCGCGCACCGGGCGCATCACGCTGCGGGGCAAGGACATCAGCGCGCAGCCCTCGCATGAGCGTGCCAGCCACGGCGTGGCGTTCGTGCCGCAGCACCGCAGCCTGTTCGGCGACCTGTCCGTGCACGACAACCTGCTGCTGGGCTGCTGGCCGTTCCGCGGCGACAAGGCGCGGGTGCGCCAGCGCATCGACTCGGTCTATGACCGCTTTCCCATCCTGGCGCAGAAGCGCAACGATCCCGTCTCCAGCATGAGCGGCGGACAGCAGCGGTTCGTGGAATTCGGACGCGCGCTGCTGATCGAACCGTCGGTGATCCTGCTGGACGAGCCCACGGCGATGCTGGCGCCCAAGATCTCCAAGGAAATCTACGCGCTGATCCGGGGCTTCGCGGACGAGGGCATGACGGTGGTGCTGGTGGACCAGAACGTGCGGCGTTGCGCCGAGGTGTCCGACTACATGTACATCCTGGAACTGGGACGCAACAAGGCGGAAGGCTCGCGCGAGGCGTTCGAGGAAGAGGGCGGCCTGCGCGACATGGTCGCCTCGTGGATGGACTACAAGATCGATTGAGGCGTCGGCTGGCGCGTCGATAGGACTCCGCCGGGGCGCGCCCCGGCGGGGCCGGCGTCAGAGGACGCCGCGTATCCCGGCAATGCCATGCGCGCCATGGCGCAGGGCCTGCGATACGGTCTGGGTGGATTGCCCGCCCAGCGCGAAGACCGGGATGCCGGCATCGCGATTGCCTTGCACGAAGCCTTCCCAGCCCAGCGTCTGCGCGCCAGGATGGCTGGGTGTGTCCAGCACGGGACCCAGCACCGCGAAGTCGGCGCCGATGTCGCGGGCATGGACGACCTGCGCATTGTCGTGCGCCGACACGCCGACCAGCGCGGTCTTGGGCAATTCGGGGCGGGCGGTCAGGCGCGCCGCGTCCGCCGTGCGCAGATGCACGCCGTCGGCTTCCTTCCACCATGCGGCAGGGTGCGCGCTGTTGACCAGCACGCGGGCGCCGGCCGCGCGGCAGCGCTTCACCACCTGTTGCAGCACTTCATGCAGCGAGCTTGCGCCCGCGCCATCCGGCCACTGCGGTTCGCGAAACTGCACAAGCTTCACGCCGCGCGCCAGCGCGGCGTCCAGGCGGCCCAGGAACGCGGCCACGCCTGCGCGCGACCCGATCGAGCTGATGCCGTAGGTGGTGGGCAGCTGCAGCCAGCGCAGCGGGGGCAGGGTGGCGGGCAGCAGATCGCCCACCGAGGCCGCGTTGGCCGGATCCACCCATTCCAGGCGCTGGTTCTCGAGGCCTTGCGGTTCGCCTTCCCAGCCGGTGACGTGGCAGAAGGCCAGGCGTACGGTGGTGTGCGGGTAGACGTGCACGTAGGTGACCCACTGGCGCGACTGCGTGACGCGGATGCCGATCTCTTCCTGCAATTCGCGGGCCAGCGCTTGCAGCACGGTTTCGCCCGGCTCCAGCTTGCCGCCGGGCAGTTCCCACCAGCCCGACCACGGCTTGCCTTCGGGCCGCTGGCCCAGCAGCAGCATGCCGTCGGGGCGCAGGATCAGGCCGGCGGCGACGTCGACGATCTTCTCAGACATGGCGGGCCGCCCAATCGCGCGCGAACTGGTAGGCCACCCGGCCCGAACGCGAACCGCGTTCGATCGTCCATTGCAGCGCTTCGGTGCGCGAAGGCTCGATGTGCGCCTCCGGGCAGCCCAGTTCGCGCAGCCAGTGGTAGACGATGTCCAGGTAGTCGTCCTGCTTGAAGGGGTAGAACGACAGCCACAGGCCGAAGCGCTCGGACAGCGAGATCTTCTCTTCCACCGTCTCGCCCGGATGGATTTCGCCATCGGGCTGGTGCTTGGCTTGCAGGTTCTCGCTCATGTATTCCGGCATCAGGTGGCGCCGGTTGGACGTGGCGTAGATCAGCACGTTGTCGCCCGAGGCGGACACCGAGCCGTCCAGCACGGACTTCAGGGCCTTGTAGCCGGGCTCGCCTTCCTCGAATGACAGGTCGTCGCAGAACACGATGAAGCGTTCGGGGCGCGAGGCGACCAGTTCGACGATGTCGGCCAGGTCGCCCAGGTCGGACTTGTCCACTTCGATCAGGCGCAGCCCGCGGTCGCCGTAGGCGGCCAGCATGGCCTTGACCAGCGAGCTCTTGCCGGTGCCGCGGGCGCCGGTCATCAGCACGTTGTTGGCCGGCTTGTGCTCGAGGAACTGGACGGTGTTGCGGTCGATGGTGGCCTTCTGGCGTTCGATGTGCTGAAGGTCCTGCATGTCGATGCGGGCCACGTGGCGCACCGCGTCCAGCCAGCCGCGCGAGCCGCGCTTGCGCCAGCGAAAGGCGTGCGCGCTCCAGTCGATTTCGGGCGTGGCCGGGGGCAGGAAGGCTTCAAGCTGCGCCAGCACGCGCTCGGCGCGCTGGAGAAGGGTGGTGAATTCGCTTGCGCTCATGATGGATCAGGAACGGTAGTCGGCGTTGATGGTCACGTACTCGTGCGAGAAGTCGCAGGTGTAGACCGTGTCGCTCACGTCACCGCGGCCCAGCGCGATGCGCACCGAGATCTCGGCCTGCTTCATCACGCGCTGGCCGTCGGCTTCCTGGTAGTCGGGGTTGCGGCCGCCGTTCTTGGCCACCAGCACGTCGTCGAGCCACAGGCGGATGTTGGACACGTCCAGGTCGTCGATGCCGGCGTAGCCGATCGCCGCCAGGATGCGGCCCAGGTTGGGGTCCGACGCGAAGAAGGCGGTCTTGACCAGCGGCGAATGCGCGACCGCGTAGGCGACCTTCAGCGCTTCCTCGGTGGTGCCGGCTTCTTCGACGCGGATGGTCATGAACTTGGTGGCGCCTTCGGCGTCGCGCACGATTTTCGTGGCCAGTTCCAGCGCGGCGGCGGTCAGGGCCTGGCGCACGGCGGCGTAGGCGGCGTCGGACTCGCTATTGATGTTCACGCCCGACTTGCCGGTGGCGGCGATGATGAAGGAATCGTTGGTGGACGTGTCGCCGTCGACCGTGATGCGGTTGAACGAGGCGTCGGCGATTTCCACGGCCAGGCGGCGCAGCAGCGGCTGGGCGATGCCGGCGTCGGTTGCCAGGAAGCTGAGCATCGTGGCCATGTTGGGGCGGATCATGCCTGCGCCCTTGCTGATGCCGGTGAAGGTCACGGTCTTGCCGTCGATCTGCACCTTGGCCGACGAGATCTTCGGCAGCGTGTCGGTCGTCATGATGCCGTGGGCGGCGCTGGACCAGTGGTCGGCCGCCAGATCGGCGATGGCGCCCGGCAGGCCGGCGACCAGGCGGTCCAGCGGCAGCGGCTCGAGGATCACGCCGGTGGAGAACGGCAGGATCTCGGTGGCCGGCACGCCCAGCAGCTTGCCCAGCGCGGCGCAGGTGTCGTTGGCTTTCTTCAGGCCTTCTTCGCCGGTGCCGGCGTTGGCGTTGCCGGTATTGATGACCAGCGCGCTGATGGGGCCGCCGGCGGCAAGGTGGGCCTGGCAGACCTGCACGGGCGCGGCGCAGAAGCGGTTGCGCGTGAACACGCCGGCCACGCTTGTGCCTTCGGCCAGGCGGAAGACGGTCAGGTCGCGCCGGTTGGCTTTGCGGATGCCGGCCTCGGTGACGCCGATTTCAATGCCGGCAACAGGAAAAATTTCGGACTCGGAGGGGATCTGCAAATTAACGGCCATGACTTCGTCTCTTGAATGGGCAGGACGGAATCGCCGCCAGGCGAGGCGGCGCGCGGGGGAAAGTTTCGTATTATCCCACCGGTTTGCGGCAGGGGTTTGTCAGGCGCCGGTCAGGGGGCCATCCGCATGGCGGCCACGTCCAGCACCCCGGCGTCGCGGTTGCTGAGCACGCTGCGCACGGTGCCATCCGGGGCTTGCAGCACCGACTGGCCGGCCGAGACGTCTTCACCGCCTGCGCGCCGCGCCGAACGGCCGCGCGACGGCGAAAACAGCAGGTCGCCCGGCTGGGCGCCGGGCAGGCGCGGGTTCGCGGCCAGCACGCGGGTGCCGGGCGGGTAGGTCATGGCGCCCAGCACGGTCTCGCGCGCCAGCAGGCCTTCGAAATCCAGGATGCGGCGTTGGCCGTCCAGGTGCATGTCCACCTTCAGCAGCGGCATCTGGCGCAGGGTCAGGGCTTCGCTGCCTTCGGTGCGCAGCAGCCAACGCGCCGTGGAACCCGCCGCATCCGGCGCCGTGCCGCGCGCCGCCTCGTCCACCTTCAGCCAGGCGCCCGGCGGCACGGGCTGCTGGTCCAGCGTGTTGCCGATGGCAAGGTGGCAACTGGAGAAGCGGGGCTGGCCGCCCTGCATCACGAATTCAATCCGGTGGCCGTGCGCGCACAGCCAGCCTTCCTGCGCCTGGTCGCGGGCGATCTCCGCCGACAGGGTCTCGGGCTGCTTGGGCGTGGCGGCGTAGCGGAACAATTGGGTCGCGGCCACGCCCTGGATGGGGGCGGGCTGGGTCTGGGGAAAGACGGCGCGGTCGAACGAGGCCAGTTCGCCCGGGCGGGTCAGGCTGAGCACGGTGCCCGCGGGCATGTCCACGCCGGCCAGCCGGGCGGCGTGCGCCAGCGTCGTCTTGCGGCCCGCGTCGGCCTGCGCGTCGCGCTGGGCGGCGAACCACAGGCTGAACTGCTGGTAGGGGAAGATGGCGCCGATCAGCGCGAGGAAGGCCATCAGGGCGGTGCCGGTGCGCCGGTGCTCGCCCAGCCAGAGCCGGGCGTTGCGCGTGGTGGCCAGGACGGCCAGCCAGGTCAGCAACGTAGCGAGGCAGGCCAGCGAGGCCGCCATCAGCACATAGAAATTACCGCCAGGAAGGGAAACCGGAATCATGGCGGCAATTATGCGCCAAACCGGGCGCGGATTTCAGCGCCCGCGGCGCAGCTTCTAGCTCTTGGCGGATTCGGAACGGGTGGCCACCACCTGCAGCTTGAGTTCGCCCAGGGCCTGGAACAGCGCGTTGCGGGTGGATTCGGGCAGGTCACCGAACATGGACTTGACCCAGGACTCGTGGGCGCGCGCCATGCGGGCGAAGGTTTTCTTGCCCTGCGGGGTCAGCTTGATCAGCGAACTGCGGCGGTCGGATTCCACCTTGGTGCGCACGACCAGGCCTTCCTTTTCCAGCTGGTCGGTGATGCCGGTGATGTTGCCGTTGGTGACCATCATGTGGCGCGACAGGTCGCCCATCTTCATGCCCTTGGGGGCGCGCTGCAATTGCGCCATCAGGTCGAAGCGGGGCAGCGTCGTGTCGAAGTCGTTGCGCAGGCGGCTGCGGATCTCGCCTTCGATGAGATTGGCGCAGGTCAGCATGCGCAGCCACAGGCGCAGCGCGTGGTGATCGTCGGGCGCGGCGCGGGATTCCAGGTCGGGAGCGTCAGTCATGGCTAGGGAGGATACCGGGAATGCGTGAGGAAGCGGGCGCCAGACCCATCTGCTCGAAGAGGGCGCGGGTCAGCGGACTGGAGGGATCGTTGAGCGTCAGCACGATGTCGTAGTGGTTGGTGCCGGGCATCGGCACGTAGCGGCCGGGAAAGCCGCGTTCCTGCCAGGCGGCCAGGTAGTCGTCGCTTTGGCGCTTGAACTCGTCGGTTTCGGATTCGCCATAGCTGACCACCAGCGGGCAGCCGGTGGGCGGCAGATGCAGGGCGGGGCTGTTGCGGATGGCGTCGGCCTCGCTCATGCGCATCCATTCATTGACGTGGGTGTGCACCAGGGGGCGCAGGTCGAACAGGCCGGAAAGCGGCGCCGCCCCGCGGATCACGTCGTAGGGCACTTCATAGCTGGCATGCCAGCCGCCGGCCAGCAGCGCGCCCACCAGATGCCCGCCTGCGGAACTGCCGCAGACGTGGATGCGGCGCGGATCGCCGCCGTAGTCGGCGATGTGGCGGTGGATCCATGCCAGCGCGCGCCGGTTCTGGTCCACGATGCGGTCCAGCGTCACGGCAGGCGCCAGCGAATAGTTCACCGACACGACCACCGCGCCTGCTTGCGTGAAGGCCGGCGCCATGCCGCTGGATTCGTTCTTGGACAAGAGGCGCCAGTAGCCGCCGTGGATGAACACGAACACGGGTGCGCCGGCGCCGCGGGACGCCTCGGGCGCGGGGCGGAAGATGTCCAGCACTTCGTCGGCGTGGTCGCCGAACGGCACGTCCAGCGCGCAGGCGAGCGACTGGCGCGCCGTCGCGCTGTCCTCGGCGTATTTCTTGAGTATCGGGCCGATGTCGGGTACTGTCGCGCGAGCGTTGTACTGGACGTCCAGGCCTGCGCGGTCATAGTGGCGGTAGAGGGTAACCATGGCGGTAGATTTCAGCGTTATCAGGCCTGGTATTGACTGGCCTAGTAAAAACCCTTTGGTAAAAACCCTAGTCTTGTTTTGGAGAATACTTTAAACCTAAACTATGAACCACGCCAGTTTTCCCTATGCTCTCACAACGGGATCCCGGCGTAGCAAGCAATATCTTTGCAAGCGCCAGTTTGACGGCGGCGCAATGGCGCCGGCAGGCCGGGCACAGAAGTCATTCGAATCGCACCCTCTATAAGAACACCCTCTGCGCGGGCTCGCGCACGGAGCACACCACCATGCGTTTGATCACTTCCCTTATCGCCGTCGCCGCGCTGGTGCCGGCCGTGGCCATGGCAGACGCCGTCAAGGTCGGCATCGCCAACGACATCTCCGGCCCGTTCTCGGCACTGGGCGCCGAAGCCCGCGACGGCTTCAACCTGGCCATCAAGCAACTGGGCAGCAAGCTGGGCGGACAGCCCGCCGAATTCGTGCAGACCGACATGGGCGGCAACCCCGACCAGGCCCGCCAACTCGTCACCCGCTACATCCAGCGCGACAAGATCGATTTCTTCACCGGCCCCATCGGTTCGAACGTGGCGCTGGCCGTCGGCCCCGCGCTGTTCGCGGCCAAGGTGCCTTACCTGTCGAACAACCCGGGCCCCAGCCAGTTCGCCGGCGCCCAGTGCAACAACTACTGGTTCGGCACGTCCTACCAGAACGACGCCTTCCACGAAGCGGCCGGCAAGGTCGCAGCAGACCGCGGCTTCAAGAAGATGTTCATCATGGCCCCGGACTACCCGGCGGGCAAGGATGCGTTGACCGGCTTCAAGCGCGGCTACAAGACCGCCCCGGGCGACGAGGTCTACACCAAGCTCGGCCAGATCGACTACGCCGCCGAGATCGCGCAGATCCGCGCTGCCAAGCCGGACGCGGTCTACATCTTCCTGCCGGGCGGCATGGGTATCAACTTCGTCAAGCAGTTCGTGTCGGCCGGCCTGTCGCAAAGCGTCAAGCTGATCGGCCCGGGCTTCTCGGCCGACGAAGACGTGATCCAGGCCGTGGGCGAGCCCATGCTGGGCATGTACAACACGGCGCAATGGGCGCATGACCTGGACGTGCCGCAGAACAAGATCTTCGTGGACGCCTTCCGCAAGGAATACAACGGCCGCTACCCGTCCGTGTACGCCGCCCAGGCCTATGACGTCATCATGGCCATGGACGCCGCGGTCAAGCAGGCCGGCGGCAAGGCCTCCGACCGCGAGGCCGTCATCCGCGCCCTGGAAAAAGCCGACTACCCGTCGGTGCGCGGCAGCTTCACCTACGGCAAGAACCACTACCCGATCCAGGCCTACTACCTGCGCGTCGTCGACAAGGACGGCAGCGGCCGCATCACCAACAAGCTGGTGGGCAAGGTGTTCGACAAGTACCAGGACGTCTACGTCGGCGACTGCAAACTGTAGAGAAGGTGGGGCCGGGTGAGGCCCACCCCCGACGCGCTGCGCGCTTCCCCCTCGAGGGGGGCCCGCCTGAGGGGGCGTCGCTGCGGACCGGCGGAGCCGGCTCCGCGCGACCGCGCTGGGGGCGGGCGTCTCGCTGCGCAAGATAAGCCCGTGATGCATAGCCGGGGCCTGTCAACAGCTCTTTTTAGTGTCGACAGGCCCTTGGTGGTTTGGTGATTTGGCCGCGAGCAAAGCCATGGGCGATTCGCGGCAGGGGGAAGTGTTCATGACGTTTACGCTGATCGTCGAGCAATTGCTGAACGGTCTTCAGTTTGGGTTGATGTTGTTTTTGATCGCGGCCGGGCTGACCCTGGTGTTCGGCATCATGGACATCATGAATCTGGCTCACGGCTCGCTCTATATGGCCGGCGCCTACGTTGCCGCTGAAACCATGCAGCGCACCGGGTCATTCACCGCCGCCGTCCTGGTGGCGGCGGTCGCGACCGGCCTGGTCGGCGTGGTGCTGGAACTGACGCTGATCCGCCGCCTGGCGCTGCGCGACCACCTGGCCCAGGTGCTGGGCACCTACGCCGTCATCCTGATCGCCAACGATCTCGTCAAGATGATCTGGGGCCCCGCGCCCGTCATGCTCAACATGCCGGCCGTGCTGTCCGGCCCCGTGCGCCTGTTGCCCGACCTGCTCTATCCCGCCTACCGCCTGATGATCATCGTGTTCGGCGTGGCCGCCGCTGCGGGGCTGTACTGGTTCGTGACGCGCACCCGCGCGGGCGTGCTGGTGCGGGCCGGCGCCTCCAACCGCCAGATGGCCACGCTGATGGGCGTGCGCGTGCCGCTGCTGTTCCTGGGCGTCTTCGTGCTGGGCGCCATGCTGGCCGCCGTCGCCGGCGCCTTGCTGGGGCCGATCACGTCGGTGCAGGTGGGCATGGGCGAAGAAATCCTGATCCTGGTGCTGGTGTGCATCGTGATCGGCGGGATCGGGTCGATCCGCGGCGCCTTCGTCGGCGCCCTGCTGGTGGGCATGGTGGACACGGCGGGGCGGGCCTTCCTGCCGATGCTGCTGCGCCAGGTCTTTTCTCCGGCCGTGGCCTCCAGCGTCGGTCCGACGCTGGCCGCCATCGCCATTTACGTATTGATGGCGGCTGTGCTGGTGTTCCGGCCCTCCGGCCTGTTTCCGGCGCGGGGTTGACGATGCGAACCACAATCTGGACCGTGGTCCTTCTGGCGGCGCTGGCGGTGTTTCCGCTGGTGGCGCCGGCGCTTGGCCTGGACTTCTACATTTCATTCGTGCGGCGCGTGCTGATCTACGCGCTGGCCGCGACCAGCCTGAACCTGATCCTGGGCTACGGCGGCATGGTGGCGCTGGGGCATGCCGCGTTCTTCGGCGCGGGCGCCTACGCCGTCGGCATCCTGGCGATGTCGGGCATCACGTCGGCGCTGATCGTCTGGCCGGTGGCGATGCTGCTGGCGGGCGTGCTGGCGGCCATCACGGGCGCGATCTCGCTGCGCACCCGCGGCGTGTACTTCATCATGATCACGCTGGCGTTCGCGCAGATGCTGTTCTACATCTTCATTTCGCTGCGCCAGTACGGCGGCGAAGACGGGTTGAACCTGCCGGGCTACTCCACGCTGCCGGGCATCGACCTGTCCCATGACGTCAGCTTCTATTACCTGGTGCTGGTGTTGTTCGCCTTGCTCATGTGGGGGTTCAGCCGCGTGGTGTCCTCGCGCTTCGGCACGGCTCTCCAAGGCATCCGCGAGAACGAGTCGCGCATGGAATCCATGGGCTACCCGGTCTATCGCATCAAACTGGCGGCTTTCACCTTGAGCGGCGCGGCGGCCGGCCTGGCTGGCGCCCTGCTGGCCAACCACAATCTCTTCATCTCGCCCAGCCTGATGCATTGGACGCAGTCGGCCAATCTGCTGATCATGGTGCTGGTGGGCGGTATCGGCCTGCGCTGGGGCGGTGTGGCCGGCGCGGTGGTGATGCTGACGCTGGAAGAAGTGCTGCGCCTGTGGACCGAATACTGGCACCTGCCCCTTGGCGTGCTGCTGCTGTGCGTGGTGTTCGGCGCGCCGCGCGGCCTGGTGGGCCTGTTCGGCCCGTTGTTCGGCGGACGCGCCGCGGCCCAATCCGGCAAGGTGGGATCATGAATCCGTCTCTCAACGCCACCGCGCCTGTGTTGCAGGCCAAGGGGCTGGTCCGCCGTTTTGGCGCGCTGGTCGCTACCGACAACGTGTCGCTGTCCTTGAACCCGGGCGAGATCCATGCCTTGATCGGCCCCAACGGCGCCGGCAAGTCCACACTGATCCACCTGCTGTCCGGCACGCTGGCGGCCGATTCCGGCACGCTGACCGTGGGCGGGCGCGACGTCACCGGCATGAATGCGCATCAGCGCGTGTCGGCCGGCCTGTCGCGGTCCTACCAGATCACCAATATCTTCAAGCAATCCAGCGTGCTGGATAACCTGGTGCTGGCGGTGCAGGCGCACGCAGGCAGCAGCTTCCGGTTCTGGAAGCCGCGCGCCGCCGAATCCGCGCTGTATGAACAGGCGCGCGAACTGGCCCGGGAATGCGCCATCGACGCCAGCCTGCTGGGCCGTCCCGCGGGCACCCTGCCGCACGGCGAGCAGCGCAAGGTGGAGTTCGCGCTGGCGCTGGCCGCCCGGCCCAGCGTGCTGCTGCTGGACGAGCCCATGGCCGGCATGGGGCCGGACGAAACCGTCCGCCTGACCGAATTGATCGAAACCCTGCGGGGGCGGGCCGCCATGCTGCTGGTCGAACACGATATGCAGGCGGTGTTCCGCCTGGCCGACCGCCTGTCGGTGCTGGTGTATGGCCGCGTCATCGCGACCGGCACCCCTGACGAGATCCGCGCCAACCCGGAAGTGCGGCAAGCCTATCTGGGCGACGAGGAGACCGCGTGATGCTCACCATCGAATCGGCCCAGAGCGGCTACGGCGCCAGCCAGGTGCTGTTCGGCGTGGATCTTCAGATCGGCGCGGGGCAGGTCGTGACCTTGCTGGGCCGCAACGGCATGGGCAAGACCACGCTGCTGCGCACGCTGTTCGGGCAATTGCCGCTGCGCGGCGGCAAGATCCATTTCGCGGGACAGGACATCAGCGGCTGGAGCCCGGACCGTATCGCCCGCGTCGGCGTGGCCATCGTCCCGGAAGGGCGGCAGTGCTTTCCCAACCTGACGGTGCGCGAGCACTTGACCGCCTTCGTCGCCGCGCGCAACCCCGATATCGGCGAACCCTGGACGCCGGAGCGCGTCTTCGAGCTGTTCCCCCGGCTGGCCGAACGCGCCCGCAACATGGGCAACCAGCTCTCGGGCGGCGAACAGCAGATGTTGGCCATCGGCCGGGCGCT
This sequence comes from Achromobacter sp., assembly GCF_057314935.1. Taxonomy (NCBI): domain Bacteria; kingdom Pseudomonadati; phylum Pseudomonadota; class Betaproteobacteria; order Burkholderiales; family Alcaligenaceae; genus Achromobacter; species Achromobacter sp. The sequence continues at coordinate 6,942 of NZ_DBHKZA010000042.1, read as the reverse complement.
GGTGACCAATCCCCGGCTGCTGATCCTGGACGAAGCCACCGAAGGCCTGGCGCCCAAGATTCGCGAAGAGATCTGGAACTGCCTGGCGCGCCTGCGCCAGGCGGGGCAGACCATCCTCGTCATCGACAAATATGTCGAAAGGTTGCTGAGCCTGGCGGACCAGCATGTCATCCTGGAGCGCGGCAAAGTCGTGTGGACGGGCGACTCGCGCGCGCTGGATGCCGACCGCGGCCTATGGGAACGCTATCTGGGCGTGTAGTAATAAAGCCGCACCCGCCTCGGGGTCACTGGTAAAAAATGCGATATAAAACGCAATAAACCAGCATTTACATTGCTGAGCTGAAACTTAAGGTGTCTGGATCGCATCCAGACGTTTGCGCCTGTTTCAATTGACCCCGCTGTTCTCTACACTTAGCGCGCCTGACCCCTATCGTGCCTTCAGGGCGGGTACGCACGTCACGTCTTATCAAGCTGTCAGGAAGACTTCGCATGGCGAAATGGGGTTTGCGCAAAAAATCATTGATGGCGCTGCTGTTGGCATGCGTGATCGCCTTGGGGTCGGCTGCCGTGATCGGCTGGCTGGTGCTGGACGGGGTCAGGGACCACTTCGGGCGCGCTTTCGCCGACAACTTCACGCAACTCAACCGCCAGCGCATCCTGGCGCCGGTGTCGCGCGAATTGGCCCTGTCGCAACGTCTGGCCGACAGCGAAGTCACCCGCCGCTGGCTGCGCAATGAAAGTGATCCGGCCGCCCGCGAGCTCTTCTTCCGCGAAGCCGACGGCTACCGCCGCGATCTGCTGGGCCGCGCCTACTTCATCGCCAGCGCGGCAAGCGGGCACTATTACTTCAACGACGACAACCCGCTGTCCGAAGCGCCGCGCTACACGCTGAGTCCCGGCGCGGCGGACGACGGCTGGTTCTACGCCACGCTGAAGTCGCCGGCCAAATACAACATCAACGTCAATCCCGACCTGAAGCTCAAGACCACCAAGGTCTGGATCAACGTCCAGGTGCGCGACGGCGATCGCGTGGTGGGCCTGACCGGCGCCGGCCTGGATGTGGGCGGTTTCCTGCGCGACTTCGTCAACAGCGGCCAGCCCGGCGTCACCCCCATCATCGTCGACGAGGAAGGCGCCATCCAGGCGCACATGGACGCCACGCTGATCGCCTACAACTCGGGCGCGAGCGGCGCGGCCGACGGCCGGGGCAGGGTGTTCAACCTGCTGGACGACGGGCCGGGTCGGGATGAACTGCGCTCGGCCATGCATGCGGCCCAGGCCGATCCGCAGTCGGTGCAGTCCGCCTGGGTGAAGGTGGATGGCACGCGCCAGCTGGTGTCCGTGGCCTACATGCCCGAACTGCACTGGCATGTGCTGACGGTCGTGGACCTGGGGGCGGCCCGCGTGCTGGATACCGGCTGGCTCTGGCCGGCGGCGATCGGCCTGGCGGTGCTGTTCGCCGCCATGCTGCTGTGCTTCGGCTACGCCATCGAACGGTTGATGCTGCGCCCCTTGCGCCGCCTGCAGCAGTCGGCCCGCGCCATCGCGGACGGCAGCTACGACGTGCGCCTGCCTCCGGGCGGCCAGGATGAGATCGGCGACTTGAGCCGCGCCTTCGGCGTCATGGCCGACAAGGTCCGCCAGCACACGGCCGAACTGGAAACCAAGGTGCGCGAACGCACCTCCGAACTGGAAGATGCCAACCGCGCCATGGCCGCCGCGCACAAGAAGATCGGCGACTCCATCGACTACGCCAGCCTGATCCAGCGCGCCATCCTGCCGGACCGCCAACTGACGCAGTCCCTGGGTGCGCACCACTTCGTGCTGTGGAAGCCCCGCGACGTGGTGGGCGGCGACTTCTATGTCTTCCGCTCGGACGGCGTCAATTGCCTCTTGGGGATCATGGATTGCGCAGGGCACGGCGTGCCGGGCGCATTGATGACGATGCTGGCGCGCGCCGCCATCGATCTGGCGATCACCGAAGTCGGCCCCGGGGATCCTGCGGGCGTCCTGACACGCACCGACGCGGCCATCCGCGCCATGCTTGCGGATGCGCAACTGCCCCGGGCGCTGGCCACCAATACCGATGCGGGCCTGGTATATATTGACCGCCAGACCGGACGGCTGCGGTATGCGGGCGCGAAGATCAGCCTGTACGCCAGCGATGGCGACACCTTGCGCGAGATCCCGGGCGGCAGGCGCGCGCTGGGCGACAAGCGCGCCGGGGTCTACGAGAATATCGAGCTGCAGATGGAGCCGGGCTGGACCTATTACCTGGCCACCGACGGCTTCCTGGACCAGGCGGGCGGCGAGCACGGATTCGGGTTCGGCAACACGCGTTTCGCAGATATGCTCAAGAGACACGCGCGGCAGCCGTTAACTGAACAGGCCGCCGCCTTTACGCAGGCGCTGGCCGAATACCAGGGTGGCCGTCCCCAGCGTGACGACATCACCTTGCTGTCTTTCCGTTTCGAATAAACGTTATCAGGGCGGTACCGCTATGAATGCCTCCGATCTCTACGCGCTGGGCGAACGGTTCAATCAGAACCGCACCCTGCTGTGCTTCAACGGGCCGATCTCCCGCAGCCTGATCGAGGAAATCGGCAACGCGCTCAAGAATTACCTGAACGCCGAGCACGTGCGGCCGGCTGAAGCGATGGATGTGTTCTCGGTGTACATCGAGATGATCCAGAACATCCGCCAGTACGCCGCCGCCAACGGAGACGCCGAGGCCTCGGCCACCGTCGTGATCGGCCGCCGTGATGAAAGCCGCTACGTGGTGTCGGCGGGCAATCTGGTCAAGTCCGACGACGGCCACGCGCTGGTCGCCCGGATCCGGGAGCTGGCCGCGTTGGACAAGGCGGCCCTGAAGGCCGAATACAAGACGCAGCTGCACAAGCCGCGCGCCCAGGGCGTGGCGTCTGGCGCGGGCCTGGGGCTGATCGATATCGCCCGGCGCGCAGGCGCGCCGCTGGAAGCCAGCCTGACGCCCGCTGCGCAGCAAGGACAGGCGTTCTTCAGCCTGAGCGTAGTGATCTGAGGGCTCCGCACGCATTCAAGAATTATTTTCGGAGTATTTGATGAAAGATCTGAACATTCCCGGGACGCAGTCCACGCCTGCCATCACCGCCGATGCCGCCGCCGGCGTGCTGGCGATGCGCGGCGACTCCTACCCCGAGAATTCCTTCGAACTGTTCGGCCCCGTGATCGAATGGGTCGAGGCGTACCTGCTGGGCACGGCCGCCCCGTTGAGCCTGGAACTGGAACTGCTGTACCTGAACACCAGCAGCATCAAGTCCGTCATGGACATCTTCGACGTCCTCGAGGCGGCCCACGGCAAAGGCCGTCAGGTCAGCGTGACCTGGTTCTACGACAAGCGCAACGAACGCGTCGGCGAACTGGCCGAGGAATTCAAGGAAGACTGCACTTTTCCGTTCTCGGTGGTTGGCCGCGAATGAAACCGGGCGCCGCCGAGCTGGATCGACGCATCACCGAATTGCTGGCGGACCCCGCCTATGACGGCCATCCTCTGCGCGAAGCGCTGGAGGCGCTTTGGCTGCATACGGCCGAGCAGATGGCCCGCATCGAGCGCGTGACCCAGCTGTCGGATGCCTACCAGTCCATGGCGCACGAGCGCGAACTGGGCCTGTGCGACCAATTCGACCGGCAGTTGCGCCGATTGACGCGCATCGCACGGATCTCCGACCACTACCAGAACATGATGCGCGACCTGAACGCGGCGCTGGAAGAAACCTCCAACCGCGATCCGCTGACCAGCCTGCTGAACCGTCGCGCCCTGATGGAAATGATCAAGCAGGAAGTCGAGCGCGCCTCGCGCAGCGGCGAGAGCTTTGTCGTCGCCATGCTGGACGTGGACCACTTCAAGGCGGTCAACGACCGCTACGGACACGAGACGGGCGACCGCGCGCTGGTCGAACTGTCCGGCGTGATGCGTGAGAGCCTGCGCGAATACGATTTGTGCGGCCGTTGGGGCGGCGAGGAATTCCTGGTGCTGCTGCCCCACACGCAGCCCGACGCCGCCCAGGGCGTCATGGACCGGCTGGTCGGCGCGGTGCGCGGGCTGGCGGTCGCGGCGGGCGACGATGTATTGAGGTTGACGGTCAGTATCGGCATGGCGCATCACCAGTTGGGAGAGACCTTCTCGGAAACGCTCAGCCGTGCGGACCAGGCGCTGTACCTGGCCAAGCAGGACGGACGAGACCGCGTCGCGCTTGGCTTTCCCAAGCGCTGAATGAAACCGGAACAGCTGTATTCCGGCATGGAGCCCCTTATGCTTGATACTCATGTAGGCGTTTCGAGCGCGGGCCCCCAGGGCGCCGCGTGGCATGCGGGCAATTACCTGGCGTCGATGGATCGGGCGCTGCTGCTGTTCGACTTCGATGCCAGCGGTTCGCTGCTGAACGCCAACGCCAATTTCCTGGCCGCCGCGGGATATACCGCGGAAGAGGCCGTGGCGCTGCGCCACGACATGCTGTGCGACAGCATGGACGAAGGCAAGGGCATCGCCAGCGGCGAGCGCATCTGGACCCGGCTGCGCCAGGGCGACCATTTCTCGGGCACTTGCCGCTACCGCAAGAAGGACGGCGGTTCGCTATGGATCGAGGCCACTTATCTGCCGTTGAAGGACGATGACGGCGAGGTCGCGCGCATCTCGGTCATCTCGCGCAAGTCGATCGCGGACGCCGAGCGCCAGGAAGAGATCCGCCTGCTGCTGCTGGGCATCAACGAAACCGGTAACGCCGTCGCCGTGTCCGGCAGCGATGGCCGCATCGTTTATGTGAATGACGGCTTCCAGCGCATGCTGGGTTTTGGCCGGGGCGATGCCGTGCACCAGGAGCTGGGCGAATTGCTGGCCGGCGGCCGGCCCGACGGCGGCACCCGTGAAGAGCTGGACCGCCGCATCGCCTGCCGCGAGGGCTACCACAAGGACGTGCTGGTCTACGACCGCTGCGGCAAGCCGCTGTGGGTGTCGGTCATGGCCAACTCGGTCTTCGACGACCGCGGAACGCTCGTCAACATCGTGGACGTGCTGACCGACATCACCCCCACCAAGGTGCACGAAGTGCTGCAGCGCCGGGTGCTGCAGGCGATGGTGAACGAGGCCTCGGTGGTCGAGGTCATGAACATGGTGTGCCGCGAAGTCGAACGCCTGGCGCCCGAAGTGGCCGCCACCGTGCTGCGCGTGGATGACACCGGCCACCTGCGGCCGCTGGCGGCGCCGAGCATGCCGCCTGCCTACAGCGATGCGCTGGACGGCGTGAAGATCGGCCCGCAATCGGGCGCCTGCGGCACCTCGGCGTTTTTGGGCCGCCCCGTCATCGTGCCCGACATCGCCACCGATCCCCTGTGGGACGATTACCGCCACCTGCCGCTGCCGGACGACATCAAGGCGTGCTGGTCGTCGCCCATCAAATCCAGCGACGGGCGGGTGATCGGCACGTTCGGCTTCTATTTCCGCGAACGCCGCCTGCCCGACGATTTCCATCACCGCCTGGTGGACGTGTGCGTCTACCTGTGCGCGCTGGCGCTTGAACGCGAAGAAGCCCGCGCCCGCATCCGCCAACTGGCGTTCTACGACGAACTGACAGGCCTGCCGAACCGCAACCTGCTGCTGGCGCAAGCCGAGCAGGCCCTGGCGCGCGCCGAACCGGAACGCAAGCGGGTGGCGGTGCTGTTCCTGGACCTGGACCGCTTCAAGCAGGTCAACGACACCCTGGGCCATCCCATCGGCGACGCCTTGCTGCGCGACGTGGCCCAGCGCTTGCGCCGCCTGGCGCGGGCGACCGACATCGTTGGCCGGCTGTCCGGCGACGAGTTCGTGATGATGATGCCGGACTTCGAGCACGGCCGCCTGACCGCGGCCGCCGAACATATCCTGGTGGCGCTGGCCCAGCCGTTCTCGGTGGGCGGCATCACCTTGAACCCGTCGGTCAGCATCGGCATCAGCGTGTTCCCGGAAAACGGGCGGGACATGGATACGTTGCTGCGCCACGCCGACATGGCGATGTACCAGGCCAAGACGGCGGGCCGCAACCGGATTTCCTTCTTCAGCGCCGAAATGAACCGCCAGGCGCAAGAACGCCTGGCGTTGGAAGCCAAGGCGCTGCGCCTGCACTACCAGCCGCAGGTCGGCCTGAAGAACGGCAGCCTGTACGGCGTCGAGGCGCTGGCCCGGTGGCGCCACCCGACTCTCGGCGATATCTCGCCGGTGCGTTTCGTGCCGCTGGCCGAAGAGTGCGGCCTGATCGGCGACCTGGGCGACTGGGCGTTGCGCGAAGCGTGCTCGCAACTGGCGATCTGGCGCAACAACGGATTGAAGGTGCCATCGGTGTCGGTGAACCTGTCGGCCACCAATTTCCACAACCTGAACCTGCCCCGGATGATCGCGGCGACGCTGGCCGAATTCGGCCTGGCGCCGGCCGACCTGATGCTGGAGATCACCGAAGGCGTGGTGCTGGACGCCACCGCGGGCACGCTGCGCACGATCGCCGAACTGCACCGCCTGGGCGTGCGCTTGTCGATGGATGACTTCGGGACGGGGTATTCCAGCCTGGGACACTTGCGGCGCCTGATCGTGGATGAACTGAAGCTGGATCGCAGCTTTGTCCAAGGCTTGGAAAGCGATGACGCGGCGCGGGCGTTGACCAGCGCGGTGATCCGGATCGGAGAGAGCTTGAGTCTGCCGGTGGTCGCCGAAGGGGTCGAGAATGAGGAACAGCGGCGGTTCTTGATCGAGCAGGGGTGCGCGGCCGGGCAAGGGTTCCTGTTTTCGCCGCCGTTGCCGGCCAAGGAATTGGAGGAGTGGCTTCGGGGGAGAGCTTGACGGCGTTTCCTTTCGCCGGGGAGTGGGTTCTTAGGGCGCCCGGCGGGTCGGCGGCCTGCGGGGCGCGGGTCAACGATTGCGGTCCGGAGCCTTCGCTC